>DATCDX010000074.1:0-2615 GCA_036510475.1 Steroidobacteraceae bacterium | reverse complement strand
CCGATCAGCGATGCAGCGCGCTGTTCGGCGGTATATTCCTCGCCACCCAGCATCTGCGGCGGTAAAACCAGGGACTCGGTGGACCCCAGGCTGGCCGCGATCGAAAAATATTCGAGCGACTGGGCGAACCGGCCGGCTTGTTCGAGACCGCCGTCCAGTTCCAGGCTGACCACGGCACCGAAATCGCGCATCTGCCGCCGCGCCAGCAAGTGCTGCGGATGACTGTCGAGACCCGGATAGTAGATGCTCTTTACCCGCGGGTGATTCTTCAGGAACAGACTTATCGCAAGCGCGTTGGCGCACTGGCGCTCGTAGCGCAAAAAATACGTACGCATGCCGCGCTGAATCAAGAACGCCGCATGCGGATCGAGCGTCGGACCCATGCAGCCTATGTCCTTGCGCATGCCGGCGATCAGGCGGCGGCCGGCAATGATCGCGCCCCCCATGACATCGCCATGACCGGAGGCGAACTTCGTCAGGCTGTGAAGAAAAATGTCGATGTCGTACGCACCATGATTGTGAAAGCCCGCAAACGTGTTATCGAGCACGGTGAGGGCACCGGCGCGGCGCGCGTGAGTGGTCAAGTGTTCGATGTCCGCGATTTTGGTGATCGGGTTGGTGGGGCTCTCGAAGATCACCAATCGAGTCGGCGTGTCGCGCAGCACCCGCTCGATGCCGTCCAAGTCCTCGATCGACAAGAGCGTGTGGGTAACGCCGTATTTAGCCAGCAAGCGCTGCACGATGTAGCGCGTCGGACCATAGGACTCGACGAACGCGAGAATGTGATCGCCCTGTTTGCACAGGGACAACAGGCTCGCGGCGACGGTCGCCACCCCGGAACCCGTCAGCAGACAATCCTCCCGGCCCTGCAGCTGCGCCAGCAATAGCTGCAGCTGTTGCAGCGTCGGATTCGACGAGCGCGAATAATAAAACCCTTCGCGTTCACCGCGCAGGTAGCGCAGCGTCTCTGCGGTGTCGTCGAAGGAGAACTTCACCGATTGATAGATCGGCGACACCAAGGGACGATTGTCGGCGGCCAGCTGCACGGCGGGCGGATGATTCACGAGCGTGTCATTTTTCATAAGCTCGCACGATAATCGAGCGAAGCCGGCATTGATAGCACGCCGCCGCAAACCACCGTCGGCCGGCGTCAGCACTCCTTCGGCGCTAGCCTTTCCTGCGCAAGGTGGAGCGTAGCTGGATGCCGTCATGCTCGCTGAACAGTTCCGCTATCCAGTCGACGAACACGCGGATTTTGCTCGACAGGCGCCGATTACCCGGATACACCACGTTGAGCGGGGCGGGTTCGGGGAACCAGTCGCCGAGTACCAGTTCCAGGCTGCCGCGTTCCATCGCCTCTTTGAGCACGAAGGCGGGGATCTGCGCGATCCCTAAGCCCGCTTCGGCCGCGGCCACGTAACTGTTCTCGTCGTCGAGCGCGATCGCGCCACGCAGCGACTTGAGCACGCGCACGCCATTCTTGGCGAACACCCAGTCGAAAATCTTGCCCGTGCGCGGCGAGAAATGATTGATGCAGCGGTGCTCATTGAGTGCGTCCGGATGCGGCGGCCGGCCATGGGCGGCGAGATAGGCCGGTGAGGCACAGGTGTTGAAATAAAGATGACCCACCGGGCGCGCGATCAGATTGGAATCCTCAAGTTCGCCGCTCCACACGGCGCAGTCGATGCCCTCCTCGATCAAATCAGCACGGCGCTCACTGCAACCCAAATTCAGTTCTATATCGGGATAGCGTGCGAAAAACGCGGGCAGCGCCGGCACGATGACCGAGCGTGCCATCAGCGTCGGCACGTCCACCCGCAGCCGTCCGCCGGGAGTGGCGTGCCGCTGCGCCAGGGATTCTTCGGTTTCCCGCACCTGCGCGAGAATCGCGACGCAGCGTTCGTAGTACGCCGTGCCGTCCGTGGTCACGCTGACGCTGCGAGTCGTGCGGTTGAGCAGTTTTACACCCAGGGTGGCCTCGAGTTGCTGAATCAATGTGCTCGCGGTGGCCTTCGCAACCCCTGAGCTCATCGCCGCGCGCGTGATGCCGCCGGTCTCGACCACGCGCACAAAGACTTCCATCGCCTGCAGTTTGTTCACGGCCATTGTTCGCTTTTATGAATGCTGATTTCGTATTTTTTACCTTTAAGATTAGTTTTGCAAACAATAGAATGCAGCTACCCGGTGACCGCACCCAGCGGTTACGCGAACATCCCGACACCCCACACAGGAAGAGTTCATGAGCGCCGAAATCAAGCATGTCACCGACACCACTTTCGACAGCGAAGTCCTGCAATCACCGGTCCCGGTCCTGGTCGACTACTGGGCCGAGTGGTGCGGCCCGTGCAAAATGATTGCGCCGGCCCTGGATGAGTCGGCCGCGACCTACGCCGGTCGCTTGAACGTGGCCAAGATCAACATCGACGAAAACCAGTCGGTGCCGCATCGGTACCATGTCCGCGGCATCCCGACCTTGATGCTTTTCAAGAATGGTGAAGTGGTGGCCACCAAGGTCGGCGCGATGTCGAAGTCGCAGCTGGCGACGTTCATCGACGCGAACCTGTAGTACCCCTCGACTCAGTGATATTGACCGGTTCACTGGCGGCCCGGGGGCG
>DATCDX010000073.1:0-2082 GCA_036510475.1 Steroidobacteraceae bacterium | reverse complement strand
ATTTATAATTCATTGCAATGACGTACTCAATCTGCCCGGCCGCCACACCCGCTGCAATGCAAGAGCCGCGCGTTTGGCGCGAATCAACGTAGAATTCCCGCAGTGAAATCCCTGTACGAAAAGACCATCGCCTTCGTTCTGCAGTACATCGACGAACAGAAATTGCGAGAGGGCGATCAACTGCCCACGGAGGCGCAGTTATCCGGATTGGCTGGGGTCAGCCTCGTCACCGTCCGCCGTGCCCTGTCCGAACTGTCCTCGCAAGCCGTGGTGCGGCGGGAACAGGGACGCGGAACGTTTGTCGCGCGTCCGCGAGTCAATGCGGAGACCACCAAAATCGGCGGACTGCGCAACGGACTGCACTTGGATGCCCGTTCAAAATTGCAAACACGGGTGCTCAACTGCGCGGCGCGCGCCTGCACCGAGGAAGAGGCCAAACGTCTGGGCCTGTCGGCGGGCGCCAGCGTGTGGGAGGTGTCACGCCTGCGCCTGTTGAACAAGACTCCCGTGATCTGGGAGGTCTCGGTGATACCGAAGATCCTGGCGCCCGATCTTGCGACGCATCTCACCGGGTCGGACAAGCGCTCCTTGTACGATTTGCTCGACGAGGTCTATGGGCTCAAGGAAGTCCGCGAGGAGCAAGTACTGGTGTCGCGCCCGGCGTTGGCGCGCGAACATGAATTGCTCGAACTTCTGAGCTTCGAATGGGTGGTGGAGGTTTCCGGCGTGAGCTTGTCGGCCAGGCACCAACCCATCGATGCCTTTCGCATGGTCTTCGTGGCCAAGACCTTCGCATTCCGCCTCGAGACCGCCCCTTCTTTTTTCGTCGAAGCGGTCGAGGTCATCGATGCTCACCGGGTGCGCAAGGCTCAGTGACGCTCGCGGCTCGTGCCAGATAGTGCTGGTACAGAGGCATGTAGGCGCCGGAGGTGGCCGGGTTCGGTTGCGTCAATATTCGCGACTGTGCGCGCCGCGCCGCAACGGTTGGATCGGACGCGACCGGGCCGGGCGCGATGCGCCGCGCCAGCAAGGCCGCGCCGATCGCCGCGGGGGATTTATCGGGCACTGTGCCCACCGCGCGCTGCAGGATGTCTGCCAGCATCTGTGTGCTGGTCTGCGACTTCACGATATTGCCGCTGACCATGACCGACTCCACGGGCGTGGTTTCAGCCAGCACCTCGACGCAGCGCTTGATTTCAAAGAACACGCCTTCCAGAAAACTCCGCGCGATGTCATTGCGGGTGTGGCGCAGGGTCAGTCCGAGAATGGCGCCTTGAAGCTTGGGGTTCCATAGCGCTCCTTGTTCTCCGCCCGCTAGATAGGGTGGGAAGACGAGTCCGTGGGCGCCTGGGGCGGACTGTGCGGCGTATCGATCGATGTCACCGTCGGCCCACGCAAATAGATCACTCAGCCAGCGATAGCCGGTGCCGGTCGCCAACAGATCCATTTCGCGACCATACCACCCCTGCACGACATGCGGTGTCACTAGATATCGCGCCGCCGCGTCCAGCCGCGGCGACGCGCAGGCACCAAGGAGCACAGCACTCGAACCGAAGCTGATCGATACCACGTGTTCGTCCAGTCCCGCCATGGCAAAGGACGCGCACACCGAATCTGCCGCGCCGCTGCTGACCGGGATGCCGCAACGCAGGCCGAGAAGCGCGGCACCGGCATCGCTCAAGGGGCCGGCCAGCGAATTCGCCTCGTGGACGGGCGGCAACACCGAAGGGGGCAAATTCCAAAATGCGCTCAAGTCATCGCTGAAGCGGCGTTCTTGCAAATCGTAGATCCCGAAGCCCGCGGCGGTGGAGGGCTCAGTCATCCGCAGCCCCGTCAACTCCGCCAGCAAATAATCCTTGGCGGATAAAACCATCCGCAGTTCAGGCATGCGATCGGCAAAGTGATACTGGAGCATGGGAGCGAGATACCGGCCATCGATCGGCATGCCGGTGCGCGCGTACATGCGCGCGCGGCGCGCGGCGTCGACCCGGGCGCAGGTCCATGCGTCGGCGCGCCCGTCCTTCCAGGTGATCGCAGGTCCGAGAGGTCCGCCGTCACCCAGACACACCAGAGTGGGCAACT
>DATCDX010000072.1:0-2082 GCA_036510475.1 Steroidobacteraceae bacterium | reverse complement strand
GCGGGCCTCGTCATTGTCTGCGACGGCAGTGCAGCCGCGGCCAAGCGCATCGGCCGCGTCCTGTGGAATGATCCGGCGACGGGAGTCATGCGCCACGCGGATGCCGGCTATGAAGACGCCATCGCCTGTTCACGCGAACAGGGGCTGAACCTGCCGATGATCGGGCGATCGTAGTGTCATCACCGTCCACAGTGTCCTCAGCGACCCACACCGTGGAGTTGCGCGCAGGCAGCTTAACGCTCGCGACGTTACGAAAAATCCACGAACAGCCGACGGTACTGCGGCTGTCGGCGCACGACCGCGGCCGCATCGCCGCCGCCGGTGCCTTGGTGGCTAAAATCGTCGCCGCCGGCGATGCCGCGTATGGCATCAACACCGGCTTCGGCCTGCTCGCTCAAACCCGCATCGCCCCCGATCAGCTTGAGTTGTTGCAGCGGAATCTGCTGCTGTCGCACGCAGCGGGCGTGGGCGACGCGCTGCCCGACGCCGTGGTGCGCCTGATCCTTGCGCTGAAAATCAATGCCCTGGCCCGCGGCTATTCCGGCATCACCATGGGACTCATCGACGCGCTGCTCGCGCTGCTGGAACATGAGGTGTATCCCGTGATCCCGGCCCAAGGCTCGGTGGGCGCATCCGGAGATCTCGCGCCCTTGGCACACCTCAGCACCGTGCTGATCGGCATCGGCCAGGTGCGGGTGCGCGGTGCCGTGCTACCGGCGATCGAAGGACTGCGCCTAGCCGGGCTGCAACCCTTCAAGCTGCGTGCTAAGGAAGGGCTGGCCTTGATCAATGGCACACAGGTTTCGACGGCGCTTGGCCTCGCGGGCCTGTTCGGCGCCGAGGACGTGTTTGCCGCTGCGGTCGTGGCCGGCGCCATGTCCGTGGACGCGCTCAAGGGCAGCGATTCGCCCTTCGATAAACGCATCCACGAAGCACGCGGACAACCCGGCCAAATCGCCGTGGCGCGCGAATACCGCGAGCTTGTAGCCGGTAGCGCCATTCGCGCCTCGCATCTTGAGTGCACGCGCGTACAGGACCCCTACTCCTTTCGTTGCCAGCCACAGGTCATGGGCGCTTGCTTGGACCTGATCCGCAATGTCAGCCACACGCTTGGCCTGGAAGCCAATGCCGTCACCGATAACCCGCTGCTGTTCGTTGACGAAGGCGATGTGCTGTCCGGCGGAAACTTTCACGCCGAGCCCGTGGCATTCGCCGCCGACACACTGGCGCTCGCCCTGGCGGAGATCGGCAGCCTAGCCGAGCGCCGAGTGGCCGTACTGGTGGATCCCAAGATGAGCGGCCTACCCGCCTTCTTAGTCGAGAACAGCGGCGTGAATTCCGGCTTCATGATCGCCCAAGTCACCGCCGCGGCGCTGGTGTCCGAGAACAAGACCATCGCAACGCCCTGTAGTGTCGATTCGATTCCCACGTCCGCAAATCAAGAAGACCATGTCAGCATGGCCACCCATGCCGCGCGCCGCTTAGGGCCGATGGTCGACAATGCCGCCGCCGTAATCGGCATCGAATTGCTGGCGGCGGCACAGGGCCTCGACTTTCACCGCCCCGCCAAATCCTCGGCGAGCCTCGAGGAGGTGCACGCCGCCATTCGCGCCGATGTGCCCTACTACGCAGTCGATCGCTACTTCGCACCGGACATTGCCGCGGCGGCCGGCTGGGTTAAATCCGGACGCTTCTCGCCGCTGGTGAAACGAATTCTGCCGTCTCGAGCCGACGCGTGACGACCCTGCCACGGACGACCTCGCTGCAAGCAGCCGCGTCGCAGGCGCCCGCGCCACGGACCGCCTCGCCGCAGCCGCCGTCACGGGTGGCAACGCCACGGGCTACCGAACCGATTTTCGAATACCTGGCGGGCGAGCTGCCGCTGCTGATCAGTTTCCCGCATTCCGGCACCTTCGTACCCTCTGACCTCGCAGAGCGGCTGCGACCCGAGGCGCTCGATCTGCCCGACACGGATTGGTTCGTCCCACAGCTTTATGATTTTCACCGCGAGCTGGGCGTCTCCGTGATTCGCGCGACTCATACTCGATATGTCGTCGACTTGAACCGGCCGCCCGATGGCGC
>DATCDX010000071.1:0-3408 GCA_036510475.1 Steroidobacteraceae bacterium | reverse complement strand
TTCGCCGAAAATGGACCGCTTGGCGGCGATCGGATCCGCGTGAAAGTACTGCGGGTCGTAGCGTGTGGCGAACTCCAGGAGTTCCTCGCCCGTCACGATGCGAGTGCCCGACTCGCGCACCTCACCGATGACAAGGTCCTCGTAGTAACGACCCTCCGCCGCGGTCATTCGTCCTTCAGTGCCCTGCGGATGGCCGCCTCGATGCGCGGCGGTCCCGGCACGTAGGCGCGTTCGAGGGCCGGCGCGAACGGGATGGGCGTGTGCGGCGCCGTGACCTGGATGATGGGGCGTTTGAGCGAGCGGAAGGCTTTCTCCGCGACCATGGCCGCGATGTCCGAGGCGACGCTGCAGCGTGGCGGCGATTCGTCGACGATCACCAGGCGCCCTGTGCCTTCGACGCTTTCGATAATCGTCTCCTCGTCGAGCGGCGAGGTGGTGCGCGGATCGATGAGATCGCAGGTCACTCCTTCCTTCGCCAGCGCGTCGATCGCCCGCTCCGCGAAAGGCACCATGCGGGCGAACGCCACCACGGTGACATGCTCTCCCTCGCGCAGCAGATTGGCTTCGCCGAACGGTACCGTGTAGGCCTCCTCGGGCACTTCGCCCTTGCGCGGATAGAGCGCCTTGTGCTCGAAAAAAATCACCGGGTCGTCATCGCGAATCGCCTGAATCAGCAGACCCTTGGCATCATAGGCGTTGGAGGGAATCACGACTTTCAGGCCGGGCACCGCCGTCAGGAACGGATAGATGGTTTGGGAATGTTGCGGTCCCATGTTCATGCCCGCGCCCATCGCCATGCGAATGACCACCGGGCACTTGGTCTTGCCGCCGAACATGTAGCGGAATTTCGCGATCTGGTTGTACACCTGGTCCATGCAGACGCCGAGGAAATCGGCAAACATGATCTCCGCCACGGGACGCAGGCCCGCGAGCGCGGCACCGGCCGCGGCGCCGACGATGGCGGATTCGGAAATCGGCGTGTCGATCACCCGGCCTTCGCCGAATTTTGGCAACAATCCCTTGGTGACGCCGAATATCCCACCGGAAGCCTCGCGCTGTCCTGAGGTGCCCCCGGCACCGCCCGATACATCCTCGCCCAACACGATGACGCGCTCGTCGCGAGCCATCTCCTGATGCAGGGCCTGGTTGAGCGCATCGCGCATTGATAGCTGGGGCATGGTGATCCGTTTCGACTCAATACTGAATGTAGACGTCGGAGTACAGGTCCGCTTCGACCGGAGGCGCGGCCGCCTTCGACTGCGCGACGGCTTCATCGATCTGCAGCAGCACTTGCGCATCGATTGCATCGAGTTCCGCAGGCGCCACCATGCGATCCGCCTCGGCGCGCGCGCGAAAACGCTTCAGGCAGTCCATGGTTTCGCGCAAGCGGGCCACCTCGTCCTTGGCGCGGTAGTTTTGCGGATCGCCCTCGAAGTGCCCGTAGTAGCGCGTGATGGTGGCCTCGATGGTACTCGGTCCCTCGCCGTTCTTGGCCCGTGCGACCGCGCGTCCCATGGCGTCATACACCGCATGAAAATCGGCGCCGTCGACGCATTCCGCGGGCATGCCGAAGGCTCGCGAACGCCCCGCCAAGTCGCGCGAGCCGACGGCGTACGCCGCGCCCGTGTGTTCGCTGTAGCCGTTGTTCTCCAGTATGAAAATCACCGGCACCCGCAGCACCACCGCCATGTTCATGGCTTCGAACACCGTTCCCTGATTGGCGCTGCCGTCGCCGCCGAAGGCGACGCTGACGTTGCGGTTGCCGCGTAATTTGCAGGCAATCGCCGCGCCCACGGCCAGAGGAGGACCGCCGCCGACGATGGCGTTGGCGCCCAGCATGCCCTTGGTCACATCGGCGATGTGCATCGAGCCGCCCTTGCCGTGGCACAGACCATCGCGCCTCCCGTAAATCTCCTTCATCATGCCGAGTACGTCGCAGCCCTTGGCAATGCAGTGTCCATGGCCGCGATGAGTGCTGACGATGTAGTCGGCATCGCTGAGCCGCTCGCAGACCCCCACCGCAACCGCCTCCTGGCCCGCGTACAAGTGAGTGAAACCCGGAATCTCGCCGGTCGCGATTTCGACGTGCAGACGCTCCTCGAACTCACGGATGATTTTCATCTGCCGATAGGCGTGCAGCAGCAGTTCCTTCGACAGGTTTCCGCTCTCCGTCATGTGCCGCCCTCCGGATGCTTGGCGTTCGGAAACAGGTAATCGTCCAGGACCTTGTGGAAATGGCGGATGCGCAGTTCCTGTCGCCCCAGCCACAGTCCGCGGAAGCCGCGCGAATGCATGCCCGCCTGCACACTCGGCAGATTGGCCGCGTCCTGATCGAGCACCTGGCCGATCGATTTCTCGCCATGCTTCCAGCTCTGATGTTTGGCGCGCGCCGGCCACTCCTGCCCCTGCGGCACGAGTTCGTAGGTCCAGATGTCGTAGTACATCTTGTTGGGGTCCGATGCATGCGGCCGCTGCCGGAACACCCAGAAGTCATCCGCGTGCACATTCAACGACAGATTCGGAAATATCAGGTAGTGGTAGTCATCGGTGAGCTGATCGTCGTTCAACTCCGAGTAATCCTTGCCCTGCGCCGCGCTGCCCGCACGCTTGTGTTGCTGCACGTCGCGGCGAATATTCGCGATGGGCTCATCGTAGTCAACCGGGTCCATGCCGGCGCCCTTCATGATCGACTTGATCCCATCGGGGATCGTCGGCGGCTTGCGCACGCGCGGGGAGATCGTACCGAAGGGGATGAGATAGCGGTTGTGCCGCTCGTAGCAATCGATCTGGATGTCGAGATCGTGCAGATACCAGAGCAATTGCGGGTGAATGCCCTGCACATGATAGCTCTCGTTGAATGCATCGACCGACGCCTTCCAGTTACAGTCCCATTCAACGGTGATGTCGCGAGTCTGCACCATGCGCTCGAAATGATACGGATCGAGGTGCAGCGGAATGGGCTGTAAATAGTCGGCGAGCGGCTCCGCATCGGGATTCATGGAGAACCAGACGAAGCCGCCCCAAATATCGCACTTGATTTCGGTGAGCCCGTAAGGCGGCGCTCCTTGTGCAAATGTATCGACGTCGGGGATGCGTCGATAGGAGCCGTCTAGGTTGTACTCCCAGTGGTGGTACATGCACTTGAAGGAATGCGACGCGCCGGCCGAGCCGATTCCGCAGGGCCGCAGCCGATTGCCGCGATGCTGGCAGACATTGTAAAAGGCTCGCACACCGCCGTCCATTTGCCGCACGATCATGATCGACTCGGTGCCAATTTCAGTCGCGATGTAGTCGCCGGGTTTCTCGATGTCGAGCGCGCGGCCGGCCAGCAGCCAGACCTTGGTCCACATCCGCTCCCACTCCAGCGCCATGAATCCAGGTGTGGTGTAGCGGCCCTGTTCGATGACG
>DATCDX010000070.1:0-4136 GCA_036510475.1 Steroidobacteraceae bacterium | reverse complement strand
CAAGGGATGTTGCAGCGTGCGGCGAAAATGACGGCTGATCTGTTGATTGAGGGCGTTGACGCCCCAGGCTCCGTCGCGCACGGCGCACAGCACGCGGAAACGCGCGAATGACGCGGTGGTGGCGTGGGCGTCGGCGATGTCGGGGGCACTCCTTCGCACGGCCTCGATATAGGGTGCGTAGCCGTCCAGGATCGCGTGCACGGACTGCGTCGGAACGCTGCCGCCGTTATTGATCCAGACCAGAGACGGGTCGGATGGCTCTTTGAGTTGTTCGAGTACGCGGGCGGCATGGCCATCATTGGTTTCTGCGGCCAGCAACCCGATGGCGGAACCTGCGGCGAAACGGTAATTGCGTCGTAGCCAGATGACGCTGTCGTCCAGGCTGGTTGGGTGATCGGGTGTGGCCAGTGTGCCGCGCCGTGGTGCTTCAAGCGTTGGCGATGCGTCGCGCTGTGGTACTTGAAGCAATTCCGGCGCGACGCCGCTGAGACGGGACAGCGTTTCAATTCGCTGCGGGCTGAAAGTGGGGTGCGCGCTCAGCTCCGAGAACACGGCACCTGATTCGACGGCGGCGAGCTGGTCCTTGTCGCCTAGGAGAATGATGCGGGCGTTCTCGGGCACGGCTTCGATGAGATGGACGGCCAGTGCGAGATCGAGCATCGAGGCTTCGTCAACGACGAGTACGTCGATGGGTAGCTCATTGGCGGCGTGGTGGCGAAACTCGCCATTGGGCGTGCCGCCGAGCAAGCGGTGGATGGTGGAGGATTCCGTTGGGAGCTTGGCGCGCAGGGATTCGGGTAGGTGGCGTGCTCGTTGCAGCATGACCTCCGTCATGCGCGCGGCGGCTTTGCCGGTGGGGGCGGTGAGTGCGATGCGACAGTCGGGATCTAACTCAAGCAGGCAGGCCAGCAAATTGACGACGGTGGTGGTCTTGCCGGTCCCCGGGCCACCGCTGATGATGGTGAGGCGCCCGAGCAGCGCGGTGATGACGGCAATTTTCTGCCAGTCGGCTGCGCGGGGTGCACCGGGTGCATCGGCATCAAGGGCGTTGGCGCCGAACAGGCGGTCCAGCAGTGCGACGACACGGGGCGGCAGCGTGTTGGTGGCGATCGCGGCCGGTCGATCTGCGCAACGTGCCGCGAGACTGGCGGCGAGCCGGCATTCGTAATCGAAATAGCGATGCAAATAGAGGCGCTCGCCATCCAGAATCAGCGGCAGAGAATCGGGTACTTGGGGTGAGCCCACGACCTGGGATTCCATCAGCTGAGTTCGAAGGGTGGCTACGTCGAGCACCTTGGCTTCGTCGCTCGTGTGCTTGCCATCGGCATTGAGCGAGCCGGCGAGATCGTCGATGGCCATACAACTATGGCCGTCGGAGGTTGCCTGGCTCAGCAACGTCGCGGCGCGCCGCACGATGGCTGACACGGCAGCCGAGGCGTCCTGCTCGCGCGCCCAGCGCGCCACATGCCGGCCGAAGGCGGCGGCGAGACGTTCCTCCGGCGCCATGCCGGCGGCGGCCCTGGCGCCCGAGGCGCTTATGCCGACGGTGGCGCCCATGCCGGCTGGGGTCATGTCGGCGGTGTTGGCCATCCCGGCGATACTCAATTCTATGGTTGGCATTATTAAGTCACCGCCGCTGCGCTCGGCGAGCCGAGCAGGTGATTGAGTGCGCGAATGGTTTCCACTGCGGGACGGTGGAAGAAAACTCCGGGGACTTCGTTGCGTGCTGCGGGCCACGCGGGTCGGACGCCGCGGACGAACAGATACAAGACACCGCCGAAATGAGTGTCGTAGCGATAGTCGGCAATTCGCAGCCGTAGATAGCGGTCGAGCGCAAGCGAATACAGCAGGTACTGCAGATGATAGCCGTGGTCGGCCATGGCGCGCGCGAGGGGTGCGCCGCCGTAGTCGTCAGCGGTATACCCCAAATGGTTCGACTTCCAATCGAGGATGAAATATTGCCCTTGATGTTCGAACACCAGATCGATGAAGCCCTTCAAGTAACCCTCGAGGGCGCCGAAGGTCAGCGTCGGCACCTCGTACCCTGATTGCTTGAGCAGGGTGTTGAGCGCAGCGGCCGACAGATGCGGTGCCGGTACATTGAACTCAAGTTCGGTGAGACGGCGACTCAGGGGGACCGACGCCAAGCTAAGTCCGGACAATAACGCTGTGGCCGACACATCCCCGACCAACTGCAACAGCATGCGGGTCAAGGTCGTCGCCGGTAGCGATGTGGGGTCGCCGATGCGGGATTGCGGATGGCTCGTGAGGGCCTTCGTGATCGCGCTTTCCCAGCCGCTGCAATCGGTGAAATCGATGGTCTCGAATACGGCATGGATGCAGTCGCCGGCGTCGGGGCCGCGCGGAAAGCGCAGGATGTCGTCCGGCGCAATGTCGGCGGGCGGGTGTGCCCAAGCGGGAGCTGCGATAATCCGGGCATCGTGATCGCCGGCCGCGGGCTCGCTGCGTGCGCCGTAACTTAAGCCGCTGTAACTACTGAGACGCCAGCCGGCGGCAATGTTGCCCGGCGGTGCGGGCGTGGTCAGCGCGGTGCCATCGGTGGTCGGCTGCTGCAAAGGCACGCCCGCTAGGGTCGGCAGGGGATCGATGACGAGGGCAGCGTCGCTGGCCGACGCCACTGCAGCCCAAGCGGCATCGAGCTCTTGGGTGGTGAGCTTTGACTTGAACCAATCTTCGGGAGATCTGCCGCTTCCAGCAACGAGCCAGTTGAGCATGCTGCGGGCGCATTCGTCCTTGGGGCTCTTGGTTTGATAGGGGCCGATGACGAGATAGCAGCGATGCACGGCGCGGGTGAGCGCGACATACATGAGCCGCACCGTCTCCGCGGCTTTCTCTAGTTCGATCTGGCCCTTGATGGCAATGAGTTCAGGAGCGTCTTTGGCGTAGTCGTTGAAGTCGATCACCGGCAGGAGCGACTGATCGTGATATTCGTAGCCTTGGAGGGATGGGCCGCCGGACTTCGTGCCGCCGTCGCAGAGGAAGGGGCAGAACACGATGGGGTATTCCAATCCCTTGCAGGCGTGGATGGTGACGATCTGCACCAGGTTCTGGTCGGACTCGAGACGCAATTGCGCGGTGTCGGCGGGGTTCTGCTCTTCTTGGGCGGATTTAAGATAGCGCAACAGCGCTTCAGGCGACGGATGCGATTGCGCCGCCTGCTGCAGCTCCTCGGCGACGTGCAGGCAATTGGTGAGACGGCGCTCGCCGTCTATCTGAGCGAGCAGCCGCTTCGCGACGGCCTGATCGGTGAACAACTGTCGATACATCGGGCCGAATCCGCGGTTCACCCAGAGATCGCGATACTCCATGAACTGCATGATCCAGCCGGGCAGCAGTGTTTCGCCGGCGGCGATGCGTTCGATCTGCTGTGCATCGCGGCCGAAGATCTCGGTGGCGAGCGCGGCGCGCAGCAGCGCATCGCGGGTGGGCGAGGCGATCGCGGTGAGCACGGTCTCCCAGTCGCGCGCTTCGGGCGAGGCGAAGATGCTGTCGCGCGACAGTTCCACCGCGCCCACGCTTAAGCTCGCGAGGGCGCGCTTGACCTCGCCGCCGAGCGAGCGGCTGCGCACCAGGACGGCGATATCACCGGGCCGCAACGCGCGCGCATCAAGCGTGATGTGGCCGTCCAGAGCTGCTTGCAGGAGTCGTGCGATCTCAGCCGCCGTGGCCTCGACCGCGGCTTGCTTGGCGCGGGTCTTCGGCAACTCGCCGCCGTCATCCGGCAGGCGCCACACCTGCAGCGGTGCGCGCGTTTCGCTGCGATCGACGAATGGCGCGCGCGACTTGGCGCCGTACTCGACTTGGCGGTACTGGACCTCGGGCAGTACGAAGGCACGGTCATTGCTGCCGAACAGGCGATTGAGCGCATTTAACAGCGGCCGGCTCGAGCGCTGGTTGTCGGTGAGCGACCAGTGCTCCGCCGCCCAGCGCTTGGCACGCAGATAGCTGTGCAAATCCGCATGGCGGAAACTGTAGATCGCCTGTTTCGGATCGCCGACCAGTAACACCAGGGAATCGCGCGTGTCGAAGATTTTGCGGAAGATGGCGAGCTGCAGCGGATCGGTATCCTGGAATTCGTCGATCAAGGCGGCGGGAAAACGCGTGCGGATCGCATC
>DATCDX010000069.1:0-2357 GCA_036510475.1 Steroidobacteraceae bacterium | reverse complement strand
GTGCTGCGGGCGGCGGTGCAGGCGCGCGCTCATTCGCCGATCGAAGCGGTGACCGATCGCCGCGACATGATGGAGCTGTCCACCTGGCTTGCCTTGGCGCTTGTCCGCCAGGGCCGTCTCACCGAAGCCCGGCAGATGATCGATCCGGTGGTGAAATTCCAGCGGGAGCTGGCGGTCAAAAATCACGGCGATCAGTGGCAGACCGTGGAATTGGCCGCGGCACTGTATGCGCAGTCGCTCACAGGTCAGCCGCCCACCGGCAATGCGCGCAGCGCCGCATTGCTGCACGAGGCTGCCGCCAAGATGGATACGCTGCCTGCAGCCATGCGTTCGATGCACGATGTGCAGCGATTGCGTGAGTTCATTCGCGCGGCCGCGCGAGGCATCTAGGTGAGTTCCGACCCGGTGTCATTGCCGCTGTTTCGCTCCAGCGGGCAGCGTGGCTACTCCAGCCTGATCAGCGCGGACCCGCGCCGCGTTACCGCGCGCAAGTTGCAGCGTGAAATCGATGTCAGGTTCACCGCCGCGGCCTGTACCGTGCAAACTCCCGAAGGGTTGGTGCATGCCGCGCCCGGCGATGCCATCATTACCGGCACCGCCGGAGAACACTGGCGCGTTTCACGCGCGCGTTTTCCTGAAAAATACCGTCCCGTGCCGCCGACAGTCGCCGGTGAGGCGGGGCGGTACGTGAGTCTCCCGAATCGCATCGTGGCCGTACCGATGACGGACGCGTTTGAGGTGTTGCTGGCCGATGGTGTGTCGCGCCTGCGCGGGCGCGCCGGCGAGTGGCTGGTGGACTATGGCGACGGCAGCCTCGGGATCGTATCGCCGGCCATCTTCGCCACCACTTACGAAATCATCGATTGACTCACCGATGGCGCTGCACCAAGTCATTCAGCGACTGCTACTGGTCGGAGTGCATGTCAAATCGCTGCCGCCGCTTGGGGCCCCGCGGGCACCCCCGGCGCTGCTGCCGCTGATCGACGCGATTGCGGGCGCGCACCGGCGCTTCGATGAGCGCGCGATCGACTATGGCCATCGCTACCGGAGCGGCTTCTGGGCAATTTATCTGCTGAGCGCGATCGCCGTATTGTGTGCCGTGATACCGCTCGCGCTCGGCTGGGATAGCCCCAGGCATCTGCGGCAGGCCTACGCGGGATGGTGGGCATTGAGCGAAGTGTTCGTGATAGGAACAGTCAGCGCGATTTACTGGCTGGGCCATCGGCACGACTGGCAGGCGCAGTGGCTGCGGGCGCGCACCACCGCCGAGTTGAGTTGGTATCTGCCCATGCTCGCGCCCCTGCTCGATTTTAGCGCTCCTGCGGCGGACCCTAATTGGTATCTGCGCGTGTTCGATCCGGGGCAACACCTACGCGGCGCCGATGACGTGGCCGCGCTGTGCGCGCAAAACGAGGCACTGGCGCGGAACCTGCTGGCAACCGCATGGTCGGACTCTAAGTTCATCGCCAGCTATGCCCGATGGACCATGGATATCCTGGAGCAACAGCGGCACTATCACTATCGAATCGCCGGCAAACAGCATGCGCTACGCCATCGTGTCCACGCCGTGAACAGCGCACTATTCGCGCTCACGGCCTTGGGCGCGCTGCTGCACCTCGCCATTCACACGGTATGGCTATCGCTGGTGACGACGTTTTTTCCTGCGCTCGGCGCCTCGCTGCACGGCGCGCTGGCGCAATCCGAAGCCTATCGGCTCGGCACCACTTCCGAACGCTTGGTGGCCGAGTTGCAGGGTGCGATCGAGCGCATTCGCGCGACCCTCGACGGCAGCGGTTCCACCAGCGACGTCACGGCGCTCAAAGCGTCCATCGAAGCGGCGATGGCGGTCATACTCGAGGAGCACCAGGACTGGCATCTGCTGGTTCGACCGCACAATTTGCCGCTGGCCTAAGATGGCGCGCAACCCGCCGGTCGCGACTCGGTGGGGACTCTCCCGGTATGTGATTCTGTTTCTGGTATTGGCACTGCATGCGGCCCTGTTGGCGCTGCTGATGAGGAAGTCGCACGCCTGGTATCGCTTAGCGTCGGTAAATCCACCCGTTGAATTGCTGTTCATCGCACCCGCGATGCCGCCCAAGATTCGCTCCGAGAACCCCCGCCCGCAGAGATTGCACGGCAATATGGCCATAACCATGGCGCCGCCCGTGCTCGACTCCCCTTCATCCGCTCCCTCGACCTTAACTTCGCCGCCTGCATCCGGGTCGGGCGGCAATGGGTCCGGTGTCGACTGGGCAGCGGAGGCGCGTCGCGCCTTGCAGGCATTCGAGATCCGCAACCATCAGCCGCCGAGCGGCAACTCGGTCTCAAGCTCACCGGGAGAAGACAATTGGTGGCCG
>DATCDX010000068.1:0-2384 GCA_036510475.1 Steroidobacteraceae bacterium | reverse complement strand
GGCTGCCGGAGGCGACTTGGGCCGTGCTCGGCGCGGCCGCCTTGACCGTGTTCTCACTGATAACGCCGTCCGATGCACTGCAGGCGGTTCGCAAGGGAACGGATGTCTATCTGTTCTTGATTGGCATGATGGTGCTCGCCGAGTTCGCGCGCCACGAGGGGCTCTTTGATTGGCTGGCGGCATACGCGGTGCGCCGCTCGACAGGCTCTGCCAGCAAGTTGTTCGCGCTGGTCTACGGCGTGGGTACGCTCGTGACGGTGTTTTTATCGAACGACGCCACCGCGGTCGTCCTGACGCCGGCCGTCTATGCCGCAGCCAAGCAGGCAAAGGCACAGCCCCTGCCATATCTGTTCATCTGCGCGTTCATTGCCAACGCGGCAAGCTTCGTGTTGCCGATTTCGAACCCGGCCAATCTGGTCGTGTACGGCACCCATATGCCGTCGTTGGGGAGTTGGCTGTTGCAGTTCGGCCTTGCCTCGATTGCTTCCATTATCGTGACCTACACCGTGCTGCGATTCACGCAAAGAGGCGCGCTAACAGGGCCCATCGAGAGCGACGTCACACTACCTCGCCTAAACGTCGGCGGCCGGCTGGTGGCCGGCGGCATCGTATTGACCGCACTACTTCTACTGGTCGCCTCCAGTCTCGATTGGCCACTCGGGCTGCCGACATTTCTCGCCGGCGCGACCACCGGCATTGTGATCCTCCTACGCGAACGCGCCTCTCCCTGGCCGGTCATGAAGGAGATTTCCTGGAGCGTGCTGCCATTGGTTGCCGGACTATTTGTATTGGTGCAAGGGGTCCAGGTCACCGGCGTGCTCGGGCCGCTCGGCCATCACATCGCATCCCGAGCCGCGGCCGCACCCGCATCGACCGCGCTGCTCGCGGGCGGGATCACCGCCGTCGTTTGCAACCTCATCAACAATCTCCCGCTTGGTCTCATCGCAGGGACACTGGCTAGCGGTTCGCATCTGTCCGCACCGGTCACAGGGGCCATGCTGATCGGTGTCGACTTGGGTCCAAACCTCTCAGTCACCGGATCGCTCGCAACGATTTTGTGGCTCGTCGCGCTACGCCGCGAAGGCCAAGGGATCAGCGCCTGGAAGTTCCTGGCGCTTGGAATTTTGGTGATGCCGCCCGCGTTGCTTGCCGCGCTCTTAGGTTTCAGCGCGCTCGCGTTCCGATGACCCGCGGCGGCTGGATGAGGACCAAGGACCCCCTCCCTCAAATGCCGCAACGCAATGCAGCCGAAAGCTCGCAACTTTTGCGCGGCCGCATCGGATGGGTTACAACTTGCGCCACCGAACCTTGCCGCGGGTACGAATTCGATGGAACTGCTCGAGCGTGCACGATGTCTCGCCGATTTGGCGCAGTGGCTCGGTGCTGTGGCGGCACGCGGCGGTTGCGTCGCGCTGGTGGGCGGCGAAGCAGGTATCGGCAAGTCCTCACTGCTACACGAATTCGCGGGCCTGCAGCATCACGCGCGCGTACTTTGGGGGGCGTGCGATGCGCTCTTCACGCCTCGACCTCTCGCGCCCCTGCACGACATCGCGCGGCAGACGCGGGGCGCGTTATTGGCGGCGGTCAATTCCGGAGCTCGCCGCGAGGAAATCTTCACCGCAGCGCTCGATGAGCTGGAAAGGGCAGCGGCGTTGGTCGTCTTTGAAGACATGCACTGGGCGGACGAAGCGACGCTCGACCTGCTCAAGTATCTGGGCCGCCGAATTCATCGCACCCACGCAATGCTGGTGGTTACCTATCGCGACGACGAAGTCGATCTGCGACATCCATTGCGATTCGTCATTGGCGACTTGCCGCGGGCAAACACGCACAGAATGTCGCTCTCCCCGCTCTCAGAAGCCGCAGTTGCCCAGCTCGCAAGGCGAGCCGGACGCCCATCGAAAGGCTTGCACAGCGTCACGGGTGGTAATCCGCTCTTCGTGACCGAAGTACTGGCCGGGGCCACTGACAGCGTTCCGGTCACGGTGCGCGATGCCGTGCTTTCGCGCATGGCCAGGCTTTCCCCAGCAGCACGCGCAATCGCGGAGCTCGCCTGCGTTGTCCCCGGGAAAACAGAAATCTGGTTGCTGCAGCAAGCCATCCGGCCGGATGAAGCGGACATCGAGAGTTGCCTGAGAATCGGGATGGTACGTGACCAGGACGGCGCCGTTGCCTTCCGACACGAGCTTGCCCGGCATGCACTCGAGAACTCCCTCTCGCAGGCACACCAACAGAGTCTGCATGCGAAAGTGCTATCGATCCTTGCGCCGCGGCCGGGTATTCCCGCGGCGCGTCTCGCGCATCATGCGGATGGTGCGCACAATGCTGAGGATGTCCTGCGCTTCGCGCCCATTGCCGCCGCACAGGCCGCCGCAGTGGGTGCA
>DATCDX010000067.1:0-4687 GCA_036510475.1 Steroidobacteraceae bacterium | reverse complement strand
GCGCCAACCGCGAAGCAGGCGCCGGCTGCATCGCCGGCCGCGCCGAGGGGCCAGGCCGCCGCGCAATGAGGCGTTTCTGTGTTGCGGCCTTAACGCTCTGCGGCGTTGGGACGCTGGCGGGCGCCGCTGCGCAGACGCCTGCCGCTAGGCGGGACGCTATGGCCGGACAGGGCGCCGTTGCCGGACAGGGCGCCGTTGCCGCACAGGGGCCGATCGAGCCGGGCCTCGACTATCATTCGTACGCCAATGTCGAGCAGTTTCGCGCCACGCACCTCAATCTGGACTTGCAAGTCGATCTCGACAACAAGGTGATTACCGGCGAAGTCACCCTTGAATTCAAGCGGCTCGACCCGGGCGCCACGGAGCTGGTCCTCGACACCAAGAACCTGACCATCAACGACGTGAGCCAGAAGGCCACGGATGTCCTAGGGGCTACGTCCAAGAGTGAAACCATCTGGGTCAGCCGGCCATTTCACATGGAGAAGCCGGACCCCATTCTGGGCAGCGCGCTGGTCATCGATCTGCCGCCGTCGAGGAAGAAGGTCGAATCCATCCGCGTGGATTACGAAACCTCGCCGAGCGCCGCGGCGTTGCAGTGGCTGGCGCCGAAACAGACCGCCGGTAGGCACCGGGCATTTCTATATACCCAGTCGGAGCCGATCGGCGCCCGCACCTGGATCCCGTTGCAGGACACGCCGCAGATACGCGCCACCTACGACGCCAGAGTCCACACCTCGCCGGATGTGCGGGCCGTGATGAGCGCCGAGAACGATCCTAAAGCGAAACGCAACGGGGAGTATTCGTTCAGCATGCCGCAACCGATTCCTTCGTACTTGATTGCGCTGGCGGTCGGTGACCTGAAATTCCAGGCGACCGGGCCGCGCACCGGCGTGTATGCGGAGAAGCCGGTGATCAAGGCGGCCGCGAAGGAATTCGCGAATATCGAGGCGATGATCGCCACCGGCGAGAAATTGTTCGGGCCCTATCGCTGGAGCCGTTACGACATATTGGTGATGCCGCCAAGTTTTCCCATCGGCGGCATGGAGAATCCGCGGCTGTCATTCATCACGCCCACCGTGATTGCGGGGGATAAGAGCCTGGTGTCGGTGATTGCGCACGAGTTGGCGCATTCCTGGTCCGGCAATCTGGTCACCAACTCGACCTGGCGCGACCTATGGCTGAACGAAGGCTTCACCGATTATTTGGAGAGCCGCATCATGGCGGCGGTGTACGGCGATGAGCGCGCCTCCATGGAGGCGGTGCTGGGACTCAAGGCCCTGCGTGAGAATTTGGCGACGCTCAAGCCGCAGGATCAGGTGCTGGCCATCGATTTGCGCAATCGCGATCCTAACCTCGTGTTCAGCGAAGTTCCCTACGAGAAGGGGCGCTTGTTCCTGAAATTCCTCGAGGCCAAATTTGGGCGCGACCGGTTCGACGCCTTTCTGCGCGGCTATTTCGATCACTTCGCCTTCCAGAGCATCACCACCGAACAGTTCTTGGGATACCTCAAAGAGCACCTGCTCGATCGCTTTCCCGGCACCGTCAGCGGCGATCAAATCCACGAGTGGGTGTATGGTCCGGGCATTCCGTCGGATGCGGTACTACCGGTGTCGGCCGCCTTCGAACCCGTGGATGCGGCGCGGACGGCGTGGCTCGGCGGCAAACTTGCGACGAAAAAATTCGGTCTCGATTGGGTGCCGCAGCAGTGGCTGTACTTCCTGGGCGACATGCCGGCGCTTAACCTTACGCAACTGGCGGATCTGGACCACGCGTATGGATTCACGCGCACTCAAAATGCGGAAATCGCCGACAGCTGGCTCAAGCTTGCGATCCGCAACGACTACCAACCCAGTTTCGCGCGTCTCGAGGATTATCTTACGACCATCGGCCGCATCAAGCTGATCGCGCCGCTGTACACCCAACTCATGAAGACGCCCGCAGGCGCCGCGTTGGCCAAGCGTGTGTATGCCAAGGCGCGTCCGGGATATCATCCGGACACGGTGGCGGCCATCGATGCCATCGTTAATCCAACGGCGGCGGAAGGGTCCAATGATCAGTGAGTGGATGAAGGTCATGCTCGGGGAAATCTCGCGCAAGCAGGCGGAGGCGGAGCAGGTGCGCGTCGAGGAGCGGCGCCGCGATGAGCATGGCCATCGCGATACGCAGGGACAGCGTGATGCGCATGGGCAGCGTGATGGGCATGAACAGCGTGATGCGCATGGGCAGCGTAATGCGCATGAACAGTGTGATGCGCCGGGGCACGGCGCCGCGCCGGGTATTGCGCCACAGCCCGGCGATGAACGCGATGAACGCGCCCGCGGATGATCCCGCTCAAGGATGACACGCCATCCACCGGGAAGCCCTTCGTCACGATTGCTCTGATCGTGGCATGCGGCATCGTATTTTTGTGGCAACGCTCGCTCGATCCGGCCGACGCCCGCCGTGCGGTCGCCGCGTTGGGCGCGATACCCGCGGTGCTGCTCACGGATGCGCGGCTCCCAGCGGATTTACAGTGGCTACCCCGCTTCGCGTCGCCCATCACATCCATGTTCCTGCACGGCGGCTGGATGCACCTGCTCGGCAATATGCTGTTCCTGTGGATCTACGGGGATAACGTCGAAGATGCCCTGGGGCATGCACGGTATCTCGCGTTCTACTTGCTGTGCGGTGTCGCCGCGATATTCGCGCAGGCACTGTCCGACCCCGGCTCGGCCTATCCCATCATCGGCGCCAGCGGCGCGATCTCCGGCGTGCTCGGCGCCTATCTATTGTTGTTCCCGCGATCCAAGGTATTGACGCTGGTGCTGCTGCCGTTTTTCTTCACGACCTTGCGCCTGCCCGCCATGCTGCTGCTGTTGTTGTGGTTCGCGGTGCAATTGATCAGCGACTTTGCGGTGGCCGGCGGTGGCGCCGGTGTGGCATTCCGCGCGCACATCGGTGGCTTCGTGGCGGGCATGCTGCTTGTACCCTTGCTGAAGCGGCGAGACGTGGCGCTGTTCGCGCCTTAGAAGGGTGCAGAGCGCTGCCAGCGCGCTCCTGGGCCATCCAGTCCAACTCGCCATTCGCTCAGCGCAGTATGCGACGGGCTTGGCGGGCGTGTCTGCCCTTAAGCGGCGGCCTTCCCTGTTGTGCTACAGTGAATAAAGTCCGCGTGAGGGGAGTATTTGGTGACACCGAGTAACTTGGGGTTACAGGTCGAGGAGGAGCGCGGCCCTGACCAAAGCATCCCGTACCTTGCGACGGCGCGCACCGCGTTCGTCGGCCGCACTTTGCGCGGACCGGTCAATCGTCCGGTAGCCGTCAAAAGCTTCACGGAATTCGAACATGTCTTCGGCGGCCTTTGGCAGCCGAGCCCATTGGGCTACGCCGTCGAACAATTCTTCGACAACGGCGGCCGCGAGGCGCTGATCGCGCGCATTGTCAACGGCGCGCGCTCGGCCACATTGACCTTGAAAGCGGGCGCCGCCGCGGCGTTGCGGCTGCGGGCGCTGCGCCCCGGCACCCGCGAATTCCTGCGCGCCAGTGTCGATTACGACAATATTCCACTGGAAAACAGCACGGACTTCAATCTCACGGTGCAGCGCGTGCGGGCGGCGGGTGCGGCGCACGTCGAGGATCAGGAGATTTTCCTCAAGGTCTCGCTGTTGCCCACGGCGGAAGGCTACCTGCCGCTCGCCATCGCGCAATCCGAACTCATTCAGTTGCTGGGCGAGGTGCCCCCGCAGCGGCCCGATCGCACCTTGGACGCGGTGAGCGGACTTGCCACGGGCTATGTGCATTCGAATTCGGACGGCGATGACGGCGCGCCGCTCACCGACTATGACTTGATCGGTTCGCAAACCGAGCGCACCGGCATCTTTTCCTTGCAGCAGGTGGATTATTTCAATTTCCTGTGCCTGCCGCCCTTGGCCCGCGATCAGGACGTGGGAGTGAGCGCGCTGCTGGTCGGCGCACGCTACTGCAAGGAGCGCCGCGCGCTATTGATCGTCGATCCGCCGTCCCATTGGTATACCGCGGACGATGCTTTGCAAGGCATGCGCGATTGGGATTTATCCAACGAAAATGCATTGATGTACTTCCCGCGCCTGCTGGCGCTCGACAAACTGCGCGGGCATTTCGAGTCGTTCGCGCCCTGCGGCGCGGTCGCCGGCATGCTGGCGCGTTGCGACGAGTCGTCGCCGCTTAAGCTAGCCGACAATGCCGAGGAGCCCATTCTGCGTCCGGGTTATCGCCTCATCTGCCTGGTGGCGGAAGATCGCCGCATGCGGCTCGCAACACTGGGCGTCAACACCATTCAGGCGGTACGTTCGGCCGCGCGCATCAAGGTGGCGCCGCGTACCCTGGCGGCGGCCCGCGCGGGCAGCGCCGATTGGCGCTACCTTGCGTCGCGCCGGCTCGCCCTGTTCATCGTCAACAGCATCGAGCGGGGCACCCGTTGGGTGATTTTGGCGCATCCGCATATCGAAGTGGCTGAGTTGGCGGCGGCGCAGGTGCGCGCGTTCTTCGAGAAATTGCACGAGGCCGGCGTGTTCGGCGAGAGGCGCATGGAAGAGGCTTTCTTCGTGGTCTGCGATCAACGGGTCAACTCGCCGGCCGCGGCGCACAGCGCTGAATTTCAACTGGTGATCGGCTTCGCCGCCAGCCGCGAGTCGGAGTTCCACAGCTTCCGGATTTCGCATTCGCCCGC
>DATCDX010000066.1:0-3702 GCA_036510475.1 Steroidobacteraceae bacterium | reverse complement strand
ACCTTAAGACCGACCGCCGCGCCATCGTCACCATTCGCGACCGGGGCCCCTACGTCAAGGGGCGCATCGTCGATCTGTCGCCGGCCACGGCAAAGAAAATCGGTCTGCAACGCAAGCAAGGAATAACTAAAGTCGAAGTCGCTCCGATCGCGGTGCCGCTGCGCAACGGCACCGTTAAGCTCACGGATTCAGTCGCGAATTGAAAAAGAATGAATAGGGGCGACGACAAGGCGGCTAGATCTCGGCGCCGTGATGTTGATCGGTACAAGAATTTGCCGGCGAGGCTAAGCCGCTGCCCGGCAACTGTTCCCCGTGCCGGGCAGCGGTTTAGCCTGACGGGCGAATACTACTTCAACCGGTAACATCGTTGTGCCGAGGTCTAGCCCGCAACGCGCCGAAATGATACGCGCCATTATTTTCCTACTCCCGTGATGGCCGCACAAAGCTCAGCACTTCGCCGGCGATTAAATCGAGCATCTGGGCGACCCGCGGTACCAAGCAGGCGCCGTGTTCATCGAAGATCCTTTCCGCTGAATTGATGGCGGCGCCGAGCGGGGTCGGCCAGCCGCGCAGCGCGTGAACGATGTCGCGCAAGGCGCCTAGGGTATTCACCGCGCCAAGCCAGCCACCCGCCGTCGCGATGCAGCCCACCGCGCGGCCGCTGAAGTAGGGCCGCGCATCCGTGCGCAAATCCTCGGCGTAGTCCAGCGCGTTCTTGATCAGACCGGAAATGCTGCCGTGGTAACCCGGCGATCCTAAAATGATGCCATCCGCCAAAGCCAGTTCCGCCACCAGATGGCGGGCGGCATCGCTTCGCTCCGGGTTCTCGGGCTGGTACAAAGGCAGTTGCAGCGAGGCACCGCTGATCAACTTGGTGCGCGCGCCGGCGCGTTGCGCGGCTGCCAGCACGTGCCGCATGGCTTTCTCGGTTGATGAATCGGCGCGCAACGTGCCACCCACGGCAACGATGTATGGTGAACTCAAGAGCGCCCTCCCTAAAACCGGCATGATCGCGATCCTACACGTTATCCGCAGTGGCGATCAGTGCGCCGAGTCCGCCCCCAGTTGCGTAAACGGCGGTTTGGCGAACCAGATGAAGGGTATCAACAGCAGGTACATCCATCGGATGTGCTCGGTCAGCACCGCGTGGTGGTAGTCGATGCGCCAATCGGCTGCCGTGCAGGGGTGGATGCTCAGCCATCGCCTGGCGCCGCCGCTAAATTAGTGAGCGTCGCCGCTACTGATCGGTGCCGAGATTGCGGCGCACGACGGCGTCGGCTTCGGCATTGGCCTTTTCCAGATCCTGGCTATAAACCCGGGTATCGCCCACCGGCATGTCGTTCGCGCCCGTCGCCAGCACCGGCCCATTACGCGACGTCGTGTCCACCGTCACGGTGGTGGACAACCCCACCCGCAGCGGCGATTTTACCAAATCGGCGTCGTCGATTTGAATTCGCACCGGCACGCGCTGCACCACCTTGATCCAATTGCCCGAGGCGTTCTGTGCCGGCAACAAGGCGAACGCCGCGCCGGTGCCGGCCGACATGCCCTTGACGTGACCGTGATAAATAAAGTTTCCGCCGTAAAGATCGCTGCGCACTTCGGCCGGCTGGCCGATGCGCAGGTGCCGCAATTGCACTTCTTTGAAATTCGCGTCGACCCACAGCGAGTTCAGCGGGATCACGGTCATGAGCGCCTGTCCCGCCTGGATATGCTGGCCCAGTTGTACGCTGCGTTCCGCCACATAGCCGGTCACGGGTGCGACCACAGCGTTGCGCTGTGAGGCAATCCACGCATCGCGAAACGCCGCTTTGGCCTGCAATACCGCTGGATTGTCCTGCACCGGGGTCCCCTCGACCAACGCATGCGCGGAGGTTGCCTGCCGGATGGCCTGGGTCAACGCGGCCCGCGCCAATTCGACGGACTCGCGGGCATGCCGCACCTCCTCCGGCGCTATGGCGTGGTCGGCCAACAAGGGCTCGCGCTTGGCGAGATCAGCCTGCGCCCGTGCCAACTCCAATTTTCGAGTTTCGATCACCGAGTCGTACTGATCAGCCGTCGATTTTTCCTGGCGCACCTGACGCACGGTTTGCGCCAGCGCGCTCACGGCGCGATTCAGGTTGGTCTCCGCATCGATGGGGTCGAGCCGCACCAGCACCTGACCCGCCGTCACGCGCTGCGTGTCATCGGCCAGCACCGCGATCACCGTGCCGGAAACTTGCGCCGAGATCACCACTTTGTTGCCGTTCACGTAGGCATCGTCGGTGCGCTCGCGCTTCGACAGCACCAGCACCCAGTAGGCGCCCCACAGCAGTCCCAGCACGATGAAGATCGCCGCGATGAGCAGCAAGACCTTGCGCCTCTTGCCGTTAGCCGGTACGGGCGCTTCAGATTCTACATTTGCATTCATGGTGTCGCCGTCATGGAGGTCGAATGGGAATTGGCCGATTTCTGCGGGCTTTCATAGCCGCCGCCGAGGGCGCGCTGCAGGGCGATGTCCGCCGCCAGCGCGGCCGCGTCGAGCTGCACTAGGGCATCTCGTTGTCCTATCCAGGATTCCGTGGCCGCCAACTCCAGTCGCGAGTCGGTGATCCCCTGTCGCACGCGTGCCGCCGCACTGCCGCGCAGCTTCGTTGCCGCATCGAGTTCGAGCGCGCGCTGCGTGCGCTGCGCCTCGATCTGCGCCCGGGTCGATGCCTGCATCGCCACGTCGTGCGCGGCGCTGACCAGCGTGTCGCGATAGCTCGCCACCGCCGAATCGACCGCGGCCTGGGTAGCTCCATAACGTGCCTTCAGCCGCCCAGCGTCAAAAATAGGCAAATGAATGGCGGCGCTCGCCTGCGGCACCCGGCTGCCGTACTCGATCAGCTTGCTGACATCGATGCTGGAGAGCCCGAGCAGCACATTGACGCTCACGTCGGGAAAAAACTCCGCGCGCGCGGACTGCTGCTGTTTCTCGGCGGCTTCCACGCGCCAGCGGCTCGCCGTGATATCGGCGCGCCGCGCCATCAGATCGATTTTGACGTCATCGGGTAATTTGCCGGAAGACACAGGCAGAGGCCGCGCCTGCAACGTCGGTAATTCAGCCATGGGCCGCCCCACCAGCGCGGCCAGCGCGACCACACGCAGTTTCGCGGAACCCTCGAGGCCCGCGATCTGTTCACGCGCCGCGGCCAGCGACAGATCGGCTTGGTCCAGACCATCGGCGGCATCCAGATCCGCGTTGACGCGGGCAGCGGCAATCGCGCGCTCCTCTTTCACAGTACTTTCCCGTTCGCGCGCCAGTTTTAAGCGGCTTTGATCCGCTTGCCAGCCGAAATAGGTATCGGCAACCGAACTTGCCAGCATCAACGCCGCGGCACTGCGGTCCGCCTGCGCCGCGTGCGCCTGGTCCATAGCCGCCGCCACCGCATCGTGCTGCTTGCCCCACCAATCGAAGGTGTAGCTCGCCTGCAGACCGAGATCCGCCTGGTTGTACCAACTGAATCCCAACAATTGCGGCGGAATCAGACCGTTGTTGCTCAGGCGCTGACGGTCCATGTCGGCGCTGGCCTCGACGTGCGCGCCGGCGGCGGCGCCCGCGAGCCGCACGGACTGTCGTGCCGAATCATAGCGGGCATGCGCCGTGGCGAGGGTCGGCGAGGAGCCCACTGCGAGTTCGATCAATCGATCGAGAGTGGGATCCTGGTAACGCGTCCACCA
>DATCDX010000065.1:0-10648 GCA_036510475.1 Steroidobacteraceae bacterium | reverse complement strand
GTGCTGCTGCTGGCCGGAGAATTGGTGTGTCACGGGCACCTAGATCCCGAAGAAGTACATAAGGCCCTCGCTTATCATCGCCGACCGGTATAATCGCGGGTTTGTCCAAGCTTAGGGACTTGATGAAGAATATCCGCAACTTTTCCATCATTGCTCATGTTGACCATGGTAAATCGACTTTGGCGGACCGCTTCATTCAAACATGCGGCGGTCTGGACGAGCGGGAGATGCAGGCCCAGGTGCTTGATTCGATGGATCTGGAACGAGAACGCGGCATCACCATCAAGGCGCAGAGCGTGACACTGGCGTTCACGTCGGTCAGCGGCGAGGTGTACCAACTCAATTTCATCGACACGCCCGGCCACGTGGATTTCTCCTACGAGGTATCGCGCTCCCTGGCCGCCTGCGAAGGCGCGCTGTTGGTGGTGGATGCCGCGCAAGGCGTCGAGGCGCAGAGCGTCGCCAACTGCTACACCGCCTTGGAGCAGGGACTGGAGGTGCTCCCCGTCATCAATAAAATCGATCTACCTTCGGCCGACCCCGCCAAGGTGATTCATGAGATCGAGGAAATCATCGGCATTCCGGCGCAGGACGCGGCAATGGTCAGCGCCAAGACCGGCCTGGGTGTTCCTGAGTTGCTGGAACAGCTCGTCGTTCGCATCCCGGCTCCTTCGGGCGATCCGGATGGACCGCTGCAGGCGTTGATCATCGACTCCTGGTTCGATAATTATGTCGGCGTGGTTTCGTTGGTGCGGGTGATGAACGGCGCCCTGCATTCAGGCGCCAAGATCCGGGTCATGTCCACCGGGCGCAGTCACCAAGTGGATAAGCTGGGCCGCTTCGCTCCGAAGCCCGTGACCCGCGAGTCCTTGAACACCGGCGAAGTGGGTTTCGTGATCGCCGGCATCAAAGAAATCGACGGCGCACCGGTGGGCGACACCATTACGCTCGAGGCCAATCCGGCCAAGCAGCCGCTCGCGGGCTTCAAGCAGGTGCAGCCACGGGTCTTCGCGGGATTGTTTCCGGTGAGTTCCGACGACTATGAACAGTTTCGCGATGCGCTGAAAAAACTGAAGCTCAACGATTCGGCGTTGCATTTCGAGCCGGAGGTGTCGACCGCGCTCGGCTTTGGATTTCGTTGCGGGTTTTTGGGCTTGCTGCACATGGACATCGTGCAGGAGCGGCTGGAGCGCGAATACGACCTGGATCTGATCACGAGCGCGCCGACCGTGATTTACGAGGTGCTGCTCACGGACGGATCGGTGGTGAATGTCGACAACCCCTCGAAGCTGCCGTCCCAGGACCGCATCCGCGAGCTGCGTGAGCCCATCATCACGGCCAATATCCTGGTGCCGCCGGACCACGTGGGCGCGGTGCTCACGCTCTGCAGCGAGAAGCGGGGCGTGCAGAAAAAGATGCTGTTTCTCGGCAGCCAGGTATCGCTGCAATATGAACTGCCGCTGGCCGAGGTGGTGCTCGATTTCTTCGACCGGCTCAAATCAGCGAGCCGCGGCTATGCGTCGTTCGACTACGAATTCAGCCACTTCCAGGCGGCACCGCTGGTCAAGCTCGATGTCCTGATCAACGGCGATCCGGTCGACGCACTGTCGCTCATCGTCCATCGCGACAATTCCTACAACCGCGGCCGGGATCTGGTCGACAAGATGCAGGAGCTGATCCCGCGGCAAATGTTCGAGGTCGCCGTGCAAGCCGCGATCGGCAGCCATATCATTGCGCGCGCCAGCGTCAAGGCGATGCGCAAGAATGTGCTCGCCAAGTGTTACGGGGGCGACATCTCGCGCAAGCGCAAGCTCCTCGAGAAACAAAAGGCCGGCAAGAAACGCATGAAGCAAGTCGGCCAGGTGGAGATTCCGCAAGAGGCATTTCTGGCCATACTGCAGGTGGGGAAGAAGGCCAATTGACATTGGGCCACGCCCGCCAAGCCCGTCGCGTCATGCGCTGAGCGATGGCGATGGCGGGGCGACGGCGAGGGCGATGGCAAGGGCAACGGGGCCGGGGTTGCTGATCTTGGGCTGGTTGAAATTTAGGATATTGGCTAATTTTGGGGGTCTTTCGTGAACGACGGCGATAACCTTTTCCTGGTGCTTCTGTGCGCGGGCATAGCCTGCGTACTGGTGATATTGATCGATGGCTGGTTCTTTCGGCCGCAACGAGACCCCGGCGCGACCAGTGTGGATGAGCCCTGGCTTCCCAAAATGGCGGGCTATGTGCTGGTGGTTCTGGCGCTCGCCATGCTGTGGCGGCTGTTTCGCTATGAGGCGGTCGACTTCAGCCTCATGCTGGTGGTGGTCGGGGCCGTTTCGGGGGTGATTTGGCTGCTGGACTGGGCGTTCTTTGCGCGGCGCCGGCGCACCAACGCCGCCATGGCCGGCACACCGGCCGAACGCGTGCGCGAACCCATTGCCGTAGAGTATGCCCGCTCATTTTTCCCGGTCATCATTTTGGTGTTGGTGATCCGATCGTTCCTCTTTGAACCGTTTCGCATCCCTTCCGATTCCATGATGCCGACCTTGTTCGACGGAGATTTCATTTTTGTCAGCAAGTTTTCGTACGGGCTGCGCCTGCCGGTCACCAATACGTTGCTGCTCGCCACCGGGACTCCGCAGCGGGGCGACGTGATCGTGTTCCGTCTGCCGCCCAATCCGAAAATCAACTACATCAAGCGGCTGGTCGGTCTTCCGGGAGACCGGGTGCGGGTCGACGAGAACGATCAGGTGTACATCAACGACAAGCCGGTGCCGCAGCAGCCGGGTCCGCCATACACCGGCCCCAAGCAGGACCTGTGGAATTACGCGGGGGTGCCCACCGCGACCGAAACCTTGGGGACCAAGCGCCACCTCATTATGTTCGCCAAGGGCAGCGTCAAAACCGGCGAGTGGGTGGTGCCGCCCGGGCACTATTTCTTCATGGGCGACAATCGCAATAACAGCAAGGATAGCCGGTGGAGCGACGATCCGGACGCACCGGGGTTCGTGCCGGCGCAGAATCTGGTCGGCCGGGCGGTGAGAATTTGGCTTAATCTTGATACTCGTGACGGACCTCTCTGGGGCCGGATCGGAAAAGCGATTCAATAAGAGGCCATATAGGGAGGCCAGGTAATGAAGCAACATATGCGGCGACATCAGCAGGGCATGACGATGATCGGGATGCTGTGCATCCTCGCGTTGGTTGGCGTGATCGTTTATGCCGGGATTCGCCTGGCTCCGATCTACCTGAACTACATGAACATCGTGCGCACCATGGAGGCGACGGCGTTGGACTTCAAAGGCGAGAACCCCGACCCCGGCGCGATTCGCACTTCCTTGGAACGGCATTGGGAGATCGAGGCCATTTCGGCGGTCGATTACAAGGATATAGAAATCGCCAAAGACGACAGCGGCGGCATATCGATGCATGTCGCCTACGACGATTCGGAGCCTTATATCGGCAACGTCTCGCTGTCCGTGCACTTCGATAAGACCGTGAAGGTGCAGTGATTGCACTGCGTAAGACGGATGCGCTCGCGGCCTGGGTCGAGCATGCGTTCGGCCATGTGTTCGAGCGGCCGGCGCTGTGCCACGCCGCGCTGACCCACCGCAGCGCCGGCGCCGAGCACAATGAGCGTCTGGAATTCTTGGGCGATTCAATTCTCAATTGCAGTGTGGCGCGTTTGCTTTACGATGCGCACCCGCAGGCGGATGAAGGGGTTCTGTCGCGGTTGCGGGCGACTTTGGTGAGCGGCGATACCCTGGCGCAGATCGCCGCGGACCTGGGGTTGGGCGAGCACCTGCGTCTCGGGAGCGGTGAGTTGAAGACCGGTGGTTTTCGCCGCGCGTCGATACTGGCGGATGCGTTGGAGGCTGTGTTGGGTGCTATTTTTCTGGATGCCGGATTCGATGCGGCGGCTGCCGCCGTGCAGCGCATCACCGCTTCGCGCCTGGCGGAATTGCCGGCGGCGGACGCACTGAAGGATCCGAAGACCCGCTTACAGGAGGCGCTGCAGGCGCACGGACTCGCGCTGCCGGTCTATACCCTGACCGCCGTTGCGGGCGATCCCCATGCACAGTCTTTCACGGTGAGCTGCGAGGTCCCCATATTTGGCCTGGCAGCCGTGGGCGAGGGCGCCAGCCGCCGCCGCGCCGAGCAATTGGCCGCCGCCAAGCTGTTGGACTTATTGCCCACCGAAATGCGCAAGCCCGCATGAGCGACGCCCGCCAAAGTGACGCCGGTAAAAGCGACCCCGGTAAAAGCGACGCCGGTAAAAGCGACGCCGGTAAAAGCGACGCCGGCAAGAGTGACGTGAAATTTCGCGCCGGCCATGTGGCCATCGTCGGACGGCCGAATGTCGGTAAATCGACCCTGGTGAACGCGCTGGTCGGCCGCAAGGTGAGTATCGTCACCGCCAAGCCGCAGACCACGCGGCATCGCATTCTGGGGGTCGTGAATCGGCCCGAGGCGCAACTGGTGTTGGTCGATACGCCGGGATTGCATGAATCCACGCGCCGGGTGATGAATCAGTACATGAACCGCGTCGCGATTTCGTCCTCCCAGGACGCCGACGTCATTTTATTCGTGATCGAGGCCATGCGCTTCACCGACGAGGACCTGTGGGTGTGGGAGCGCGTGCGGGGCCTGAAACAACCGCTGTTCCTGGTCATCAACAAGGTCGACCGGGTGTTCCCCAAGGAACAACTGCTGCCCTTCCTCGAGGAGATGACGGAGCGCGTTCCGGCATCGGGAATCATCCCGGTATCGGCGCTGGCGGCTGACAATCTCGGGCGGCTGGTCGATCTGGTCGGCTCGCGGCTGCCGCTGTCTCCGCCGCTGTTTGCCCCCGATGTCGTGACCAACCGGGACGAACCATTCCATGCGGCCGAGATCGTGCGCGAGAAGCTGACATTGAAGCTGCGCGAGGAATTGCCGTACGGCATCAATGTGCAGATCGAGCGCTTTGCCGACGAGGGCGGCCGGATCATGATCAATGCGGTCATTTGGGTCGAACGCGCCGGACAGAAGGCCATCGTCATCGGTCAGGGCGGCGAGCGATTGAAGGAAATCGGCCGGCTCGCCCGCATCGAGCTCAACGACCTATGGCAGCGGTCGGTGCATCTGGAGTTGTGGGTCAAGGTCAAGGAAAACTGGGCTGACAGCGAAATGGCGTTACGCCAGTTTGGCTACGACACGTTGTGAAGAGCATGCTGCGCGTTTGGCTGGCACCAGCTTACGTTTTGCACCAGCACGCCTATCGGGACACCAGCCGCATCGTGGAGGTGTTCAGCAGCGAATATGGCCGCCTGACGTTGTTCGCGCGAGGTGCGAACGGGCCGAAATCGGCTTTGCGCGGGGTGCTGCGGCCCTTCCAGCGGATGCTGGTGTCCTGGTCCGGCAAAGGCGAAGCCTGTCAATTGCTGGGAGCGGAGATCGACGGTCCGGTGTCCCATCTGTCGAAGGAGCGGCTGATGAGCGGTTTCTATTTGAACGAGCTGCTGTTGAAGCTCACGGAGCGCTGCGATCCGCATCCGGAAATCTTTTTCTCCTATGCCTGGTGCATACAGGCGTTGTGCGCAGGAGAGGCCGAGGAGCCGACGCTGCGCCGTTTCGAGAAGCGTTTGTTGAATGATTTGGGTTATGGCCTGGAGTTGGGCACGACGGATGAAGGCGTTCCAGTCGAGTCCGGCCGCTACTACCGGTTCGCGCTGCAGAGCGGGCCCAAGCCCTGCGTGGCCGAGGCGCCCGGGGCCGTGTATGGCCAATCCTTGGCCGATCTGCAGGCGGAGCGCTTCGATGATGCTCGCTCGCTGCGCGACGCCAAGCGCGTGTTGCGCGCGGCCATCGATACGTGTCTCGACGGCCGTACGTTGAAATCGCGCGAGGTCGCCCGCGCATTGCGGCACCGCGAGCCCGCGTTGGGCCGCGAACGTTCGTTGGACCGTGAGCCTGCGTTCGACCATGAGCCATCGCGTCATCGCCAGGCGCCGCGCCAGGAGGGCGCATGAGCGGCGGCGCGTTGCATGCGGGAATAGCGCTGGGTGTGAACATCGACCATGTGGCGACGCTGCGCCAGGCGCGCCGCGGGCGTTATCCCGATCCCTTGTATGCGGCGCTCATGGCTGAGGAGGCCGGGGCCGACAGCATCACGCTGCATCTGCGTGAAGACCGGCGGCATATACAGGACCGGGATGTCACCGCGATGCGTGAAGCGCTGCAGACCCGCATGAACCTGGAGATGGCCGTAACGGATGAAATGGTGCGCATCGCGCTTGAGGTGCGGCCGCAGGATTGCTGCTTGGTGCCGGAATCGCGCCAGGAGATCACCACGGAGGGCGGACTGAATGTCGCCGGCCAAGTTGCGCGCGTGGGGCAGGTCATCACGGCGCTGGCCGTGGCCGGCATTCGGGTCTCCCTGTTCATCGATCCGGATCCGGCGCAAATCGAGGCAGCGCAGCGCGCCGGCGCACCCGTCATCGAACTGCACACCGGCGCCTATGCCAATGCCGCGGGCGCCGCTCAGGCGCGCGAATTCGAACGGCTGCGCGTGGCGGCGAAGCTGGCCGCTTCGCTCGGATTGACCGTGAATGCGGGCCATGGCCTCAACTACCATAACGTCGAGCCGATCGCGGCGATTCCGGAAATCGTCGAGCTGAACATCGGCCATGCCATCCTGGCGCGCGCGGTCATCGATGGCTTGGCCAAAGCCGTGCGCGACATGAAAGAGCTGATGCGCGCGTCGCGGCGCTGATACATTGCGCCAATGATTTACGGGATTGGCATCGATGTGTTGAAAGTGGAGCGCATCGAGCGCGTCTATCAAAAGCATGGCGAGCGCTTCGTCGCGCACCTGCTGCTGCCGCAGGAGCGGGCGCAGCTGGAGCGCACCGTCCGCCCGGTGCGGTTTCTCGCCATGCGCTTTGCCGCCAAAGAGGCCATCGTCAAAGCCATGGGCACGGGCTTCGCCCACGGGGTCTGGATACGCGACGTGGGCGTTGTGCAGAATTCCTGGGGCAAGCCGGAGGTGGTGTACTCCGCGCGCGGCGCCAAAGTTCGCGACGGTCTCGGTGTCGGCGAAGGGCACGTGACGTTGACCGACGAGGCGGGCCTGGTGGTGGCGGTCGCGGTTCTGATGCGGCGGGCGGCCCCCGGTGCGGCCACGGGTGCGACTGTGGGCGCGGGCGTCGGCGCCACGCCATGAAGTCCCCGCGATGAATACGCTGGTGTTCGACATCGAGACGGTACCCGATACCGATCTTGGCAGGCGTTTGTACGCCTTGCACGATTTGTCCGACGAGCAGGTGGCGCAGATCATGTTCACCAAGCGTCGCCAGGAAACCGGCTCCGAGTTCCTATCGCACGAGCAGCATCGCGTGGTGGCGATCTCGGTGGTGATGCGCTCCCGGGACTCGTTGAAGGTGTGGAGTCTGGGGGATGAATCTTCCTCCGAACGGGTACTGATTGAACGCTTCTTCGACGGTCTGGATAAGTTCACGCCGGACTTGGTGTCGTGGAACGGCGCTGGATTTGATTTGCCGGTGCTGCATTACCGCAGTCTTTTGCACGGCGTGACCGCCGCGCGCTACTGGGAAATGGGCGATTCCGACCACAGCTTCCGATTCAGCAATTACTTGAGCCGGTTTCATTGGCGTCACATGGATCTCATGGATATTTTATCGGGCTTCCAGGGACGTGGCCGGGCGAGCCTCGATGACATCGCGACGCTGCTTAAGTTTCCCGGCAAAGTGGGAATGCACGGCGCCGATGTGTGGCCGACGTACTTGCAGGGCGGCCTCGCGAAAATCCGCGCCTACTGCGAGACCGACGTGCTGAACACCTACTTGATCTACCTGCGGTTCGAGCTCTTGCGCGGGCATCTGAACGCGACCGAACACGCGCATGAGGTCGCGCGGGTGCGCCAGCTGTTGAATGACTCTGCGGCGGGGCACCTGAAAGAATTCGCGGCTACGTGGCCCGCGAATTGAAGTTAGGAGGAGTGCAGGAGGCTGACGTCGTGGATCTGGCCCACGATGGCCGCGGCGTTGCCCGCCTCGATGGTAAGGCGGTATTCATCGACGGCGCCTTGCCGGGGGAACGCGTTCGTTTTCGCGTGTTCAAGCGGCGCCGGCAAATGGACGAAGCGGGCTTGGTGGACGTTCTGGCCGCCTCGCCCGATCGAGTCGTGCCGGCCTGCGCGCACTTTGGTATTTGCGGCGGCTGCTCCTTGCAGCATCTGTCCCCGGCGGCGCAGTTGGTCGCCAAAGAACGGCAGTTGCTCGAAAATCTGCAACGCATCGGGCAGGTGTACCCGGAACAGGTGCTGGCACCCATGCGCGGTCCGGAATGGGCTTACCGCCGCCGCGCCCGGCTTGGGGTCAAGTACGTGCACAAGAAAGGCCGCGTGTTGGCGGGTTTTCGCGAACGTGAAAAACCTTACCTCGCGGATATACGCCGCTGCGAGATCTTATTGGACCCATTCGGCGCGTTGCCGCAGCAACTCGCCGCGCTGGTCGAGACCCTCGCCATTCGCGAGCAACTGCCGCAGGTGGAACTGGCCGCCGGCGATGAGGCGGTTGCCTTGGTGCTGCGTGTGATGCAAGCGCCCGGCACGGAGGATGTCGACAAGATCGCCGCCTTCGGCGCAGAACACGGTGTACAGATTTTCCTGCAGAGCGGCGGTCTCGACACGGTTCGGCCGCTGCGGCCGGATTATCCGCCGCTGACCTATACGATCGATGAAGGCAGGATCGTGATCGAATTCGGACCGGTCGATTTCATTCAAATCAATCGCGAGATCAACCGCTCCATGGTGGCCGCGGCGATGGAGTTGCTGCGGCCGGAGCCGCAGGATACGGTGCTCGACCTGTTTTGCGGGTTGGGCAATTTCACGCTGCCGCTGGCGCGCCGGGTGCGCCACGCGGTGGGAGTGGAGGGTGATGCGGCCCTGGTCGCCAAGGCGCGCGCCAATGCCGTTCGCAACGCTGTGGGCAATGCCGCATTCTTCACGGAAAACCTATTCGAACCGCCGCAGTTCGGGACCTGGGCGACAGAGCACTACGATTTGGTGCTGCTCGACCCGCCGCGAGCGGGCGCAGCGGCGCTGCTTCAGCAGATGGCGCAGTGGCGGCCGCGCCGAGTCGTGTATATTTCCTGCCATCCGGGGAGTTTGGCGCGGGATGCGGGGATCTTGGTCGCCCAAGGGTTCCAACTGATCCGTGCAGGGGTGATGGATATGTTTCCGCATACGACGCACGTCGAATCGATTGCTGTGTTCGAGAGCCGCGCATGAGCTTGGGACCGCTCATGGTCGATATTGCGGGAACTCAATTGAGCGCCGACGACGAACGGCTGCTGCTCCACCCCTTGGTCGGCAGCGTACTGCTGTTCAGCCGCAATTATCGCGACCAGGCGCAGCTGGGCGCGCTGACCGCCTCGATCCGCGCCTTGCGCACCCCCCATCTGCTGATCGCCGTCGACCACGAAGGTGGCCGCGTGCAGCGCTTCCGCGATGGCTTCACCCGCCTGCCGGCGGCACGGCTCTTGGGCCGCCGTTTCGATGAGGATCGGCACGCCGGCCTTAAACTTGCCCAGTCGGTGGGTTGGCTGATGGCGAGCGAATTGCGCGCGGTGGGCGTCGATTTCAGCTTTGCTCCCTGCGTCGACCTCGACTACGGCGTGAGCGAGATCATCGGCGATCGCGCGTTTCACCGCGACCCGGACAGCGTGGCGGCGCTCGCCGTGGCCTACATGTCCGGCATGCGCGAGGCGGGGATGGCGGCGATCGCCAAGCACTTCCCCGGCCATGGGGCAGTGGTTGCCGACTCGCATACCGCTTTGCCGGTGGACCGGCGGGCATATGTCGATTTGGAGGCGGATATCCGGCCGTACCGTCCGCTCATCGACAATAATCTCGCTGCGGTCATGGCGGCCCATGTGGTGTTCCTTGACGTCGATGCATTGCCGGCCAGCCTGTCGGAGCGCTGGATCACGCAGATTTTGCGCGGCGAGCTCAAATTTCACGGCTGTGTGTTCGCGGATGATCTGAGCATGGCGGGGGCCGCCGCGTTCGGCGATGTCGCAAAGCGGGCCGAACTCGCGCTCGGCGCGGGTTGCGACGTGTTACCCATCTGCAATGACCGGCTTTCGGTAGAGTCGGTCCTCAGTCACTTCGGGCCGGATGTCGTCTCCGCGGCGTCGCTGGCACGGCTGGTGCGAATGCGCGCGCGTGGTGACGCTCCGCCGACAGCGGCGGATTTGCGCGCAAGCCGGCATTGGCAGGAGACGGCGGCGGCCATCGCCGCTCTGTCGGCCACGCCGCCGTTGGTGTTGACCGAGGGACAGTCATGACGGGTATTGATGCGGATCTGTATCGCCGCCTGGTCGACACCTCACCGGAGGGGGTGGTGCTGGTCGATGCGCAAAATCCGGAGCGGCCGGTCATCTATGCCAATCCGGGATTCGAGGCACTGACCGGATATTCTTCGGCGGAACTGCTGGGCCGGAACCTGCGCCTCTTACAGGGGGAGGATCGGGACCAGGACGGCCGGCATCGATTGCGCGAAGCGCTCAAGGCGGGCGAAGCCTGCCGCGTACTGCTGCGTAATTATCGCAAGGACGGCACGGTGTTTTGGAACGAAATGTCGGTTCTGCCGCTGCTCGA
>DATCDX010000064.1:0-12570 GCA_036510475.1 Steroidobacteraceae bacterium | reverse complement strand
AGTGAACTGCGAAACGGATTTCGTGGCGCGCAGCGACGAATTTCAGGCATTCGCGCATACCATCGCGCGCGTGGCGCTACAGGCGGCACCGGACAGTTTGGAGGCGTTGCTGAGCCTGCCGGACGCGAGCGGTCCCGGCGCAAGCGGCCCCACGGCGGTCACCCCCGGGGTGGGCAGCCTCGAAGAGCGGCGCCGCGCCTTGATCGCGAAAATCGGCGAGAATATTGCCGTGCGGCGCTTCGTGCGCCTGACTGCGCCGGGCGCGCTCGGCGCCTACGTCCACGGTACAAGGATCGGTACACTGGTGGCGCTCGAGGGCGGCGACGAATCGCTGGCCCGCGATCTTGCGATGCACGTGGCTGCGGTGAACCCGGCCTACATCGACGCCGGCGAAGTGCCGGCGGCCGTGCTTGACAAGGAGCGCGAGATTCTGGCCGAACAGACCAAGGGCGAGAAAAAGCCTCCCGAGATCATCGCCAAGATGGTCGAGGGACGCCTGCGCAAGTATCTGGCGGAAACCACCTTGCTGGGTCAGCCGTTCGTCAAGGATCCGGATACCACCGTCGAGAAGCTGGTGAAGAAGGCCGGCGCCAAAGTCGTGCGGTTCGTGCGCTATGAAGTGGGTGCCGGCATCGAAAAGAAACAGGATGATTTCGTCGGCGAGGTGATGGCGCAGGTGAAGGCGCAGGTAAGAGGCTAACTTAAGGTCCTAGATTGCATTGGACTGCAAAGACCCCGCGCCGGCGGGGTCTTTTATAGTAGGGTACGAGCAACAGATCATGACCAACACAACCGCCACGGCGCGCTATCGTAGAATTTTGGTCAAATTGTCCGGCGAGGCGCTGCTCGGCAGCGAGGACTACGGCATTGACCCGGTCATACTCAAGCGCATCGCCGGAGAAATCCGCGACCTGATCCAGATGGGGGTGCAGGTCGCCGTGGTGTTGGGAGGCGGCAACATATTCCGCGGAGCGGGCCTGGCGCGCGCCGGCATGGACCGGGTCACCGCCGATCACATGGGCATGCTCGCCACCGTCATCAATGCGTTGGCGATGCAGGATGCGCTCGAAAGTCTGGGGACCTATGCGCGGGTCATGTCGGCGCTGCGCATCAATGAGGTTTGCGAGGATTACATCAGGCGCAGGGCGGTTCGGCACCTCGAAAAAGGCCGCGTCGTGATTTTCGGCGCCGGCACCGGCAATCCGTTTTTCACCACCGACACGGCGGCGAGTCTGCGCGCCATCGAAATCAACGCGGAGATTTTACTCAAGGCGACCAAGGTCAACGGCATCTACGACTCGGATCCGCTCAAGAATCCGGACGCCAAGCGCTATACGCATCTGACCTTCGACAAGGTATTGAACGATCGCCTCAACGTGATGGATGCCACCGCCATCGTCATGTGCCGGGAAAATAATTTGCCGCTCCAGGTCTTCAATTTGTTCAACGCCGGGGACCTGCTGCGTATTGTTCAGGGCGAAGACGTCGGCACCGTCGTCTCCGCCGGTCCTTAAGGGGAAAGCCATGCTCGATGACGTTAAAAAAGACGCGGCGCAGCGCATGCAGAAGTGCGTGTCGGCGTTCAAGGATCAACTCAAGAAGCTGCGCACCGGGCGTGCGCATACCAGCTTGATCGAACATATCAAGGTGGACTATTACGGCACGGAAATGCCGCTGAACCAGGTGGCCAGCGTCGCCACCGAGGACGCGCGCACCTTGACCGTGACGCCGTGGGAGAAGGCCATGGTGCCCATCATCGAGAAGGCCATATTCAAATCCGATCTGGGCTTAACTCCCAACACCGCCGGGTTGATGATTCGCATCGGCATGCCGGCATTGACGGAAGAGCGGCGCCGCGACATCACCAAGGTGGTCAGATCCGAGGCGGAGGGCGCCCGCGTGGCGGTGCGCGGCGTGCGCCGTGAAGTCATGAACGAATTGAAGGAAATGCTCAAGGAAAAGCTGATTGCACAAGACGATGACCGGCGCGCCCAGGACGATGTGCAAAAGCTGACCGACAAGCACGTGGCGGACATCGATCAGGCCATGGCGGAGAAGGAAAAGGAGCTGATGCAGGTTTGAATATGGCCACCTCGCCGCAGCATGTCGCAATCATCATGGACGGCAACGGCCGCTGGGCCCGATCGCGCGGTATGCCGCGGGTCGCCGGCCATCGCTCCAGCGTCAAGGTGGTGCGCAGAGTCGTGGAGGAGTGCGCCCAACGCGGTGTGCGTTATCTGACTTTATTCGCGTTCAGCAGCGAGAATTGGCGCCGGCCGCCCGATGAAGTCGGCATGCTCATGAGCTTGTTCCTGGACGCCCTGGTGCGCGAAGTGGCGAACTTGCATCGCAATCAAGTGCGGCTGCGTTTCATCGGCGATCGCGCCTTGTTGGGCGCCGAGCTGTCCCAGCGGATGCTCGCCGCCGAGGCACTCACCGCCGCCAACCCGGGCTTGAGCCTGATGGTGGCCATGGCGTACGGCGGGCGCTGGGATATTAGCCAGGCGTGCCGCTCGCTGGCCATGGATGTGGCCGCGGGCAAGCTTAAGGCCGTTGACATCGACGAGGATCGCATCGCCGCGCGCCTCGCATTGGGCGGCATTCCCGATCCGGATCTTTTGATCCGCACGGGTGGAGAACAACGCATCAGCAATTTCCTGCTTTGGAATCTTGCCTACACCGAGCTGTATTTTTCCGATGTATTGTGGCCGGAATTCTCAACGGAGCATTTGCAGAGCGCCTTCGAATATTTTACGCAGCGGGAGCGCCGCTTCGGCAAGACCTCGGCGCAACTTGCGGTGACGAGCGATGCTTAGGACACGGATCGATGCTTAGGACAAGGATACTCACCGCCTCGATCTTGGGCTGCCTGTTGCTGATGGGTTTGTTCCTCTTGCCCCCCACCGGGTCGGTGCTGGCGTTCGGCGGCGTTTTTACCATCGGTGCCTGGGAGTGGGCCGGTTTCGGCGCGCTGCGGGCGGCTCCGGCCCGCGCCGCTTATGCGCTGGGCATCGCGCTGCTGTTGTTGCTCGGCTGGATGTGGAGCCGCCATCCGATGCATTTGCTGATTCTCTTGGGCGCGGCGGTCGCGTGGTGGTTGATCGCATTGCTGTGGTTGTCGCTGGCGCCCGCCCGCCACCAGCCGGTGCTCGTGCTGGCGTGCGGCGTGCCGGTGTTGGTTCCGGCCTTCGTCGCACTCGGCCGGGTGCAATTCTCCACGCATGGCTTCACGCGCGGTCCGCAAGCCGTCCTCTGGCTGGTGCTGCTGGTTATCGCCGCTGATGTGGGTGCCTACTTCGCGGGGCGCACTCTCGGGCGCCGGAAATTGGCACCTCGCGTGAGTCCGAGCAAGACCTGGGAGGGTGCCGTGGGAGGGCTCATCATGGTCGCGCTGGTAGCCTGGGGCGGTGCTCTGTACTTTGGCCTGCGGCCGCTCACCCTGGTGATCTTCGGCTGTGCCGTCGGAGTCTATTCCATCATTGGCGATTTGACCGAAAGCATGTTCAAACGGGCGGCGGGGCTCAAGGACAGCGGCGTGCTGCTGCCGGGGCACGGCGGGCTATTGGATCGCATCGACAGCGTGACGGCGGCGGCCCCGCTGTACGCCCTGGGCTTGTTCGGCTCCGGCGTGATCAAATGAGCGAGGCGCGCGGCATTGCGATCTTGGGCTCGACGGGAAGCATCGGCCGCAGCACGCTGCGCGTCATCGCATTGCATCCGGAACGCTTCAAAGTCGTGGTTTTGGGTGCCTACAAGAGCTGGCAAAGCATCGTCGAACAGGCGCAACAGTTTCATGTCGACACCGTGGTGCTGGTCGACGCGGAGGCCGCGGCGCAGGCCCGTATCGCGCTGCGCGACTGTGGATCGTCGACGCAGGTGCGCAGCGGTGCCGACGCCCTTGCCGAAGCCGTTACGGCCGACACCGTACACGTGGTGATGGCGGCCATCGTGGGCGCCGCAGGGCTGGCCTCGACTCTGGCCGCCGTACGCGCGGCCAAACGGGTGCTGCTGGCCAATAAAGAGGCGTTGGTGATGGCGGGCCGGATTTTGATGGACGAGGTGCGCCACGCGGGCGCTGAACTCATTCCCATCGACAGTGAACACAATGCGATTTTCCAATGCATGCCGGCGGGCTATCTGCCCGGTGAGGCGGCACGCGGCGTGAATCGCGTGATCTTGACCGCCTCCGGCGGACCGTTTCGCTGCACCGAGCTTGCGGCTCTGGCGCATGTGACCCCGGACCAGGCTTGCGCTCATCCGAAATGGAAAATGGGCCGCAAAATCTCGGTGGACTCCGCGACGCTGATGAACAAGGGGCTCGAGGTCATCGAGGCGACGCTGCTGTTTGGGCTGCCGGAATCGCTGGTGGATGTGGTCGTTCACCCGCAGAGCGTCGTGCACTCACTGGTCGAATACGCGGACGGCTCGATGCTGGCGCAGCTCGGCGCCCCGGATATGCGCACACCCATTGCGCAGGCGCTGGCATGGCCGGAGCGGTTTGCTTCCGGTGTACAATCCTTGAGCTTGACCGAAATCGGGCGGCTCGAATTCGAACCGCCGGATTACGATCGATTTCCCAGTCTAAAGGTTGCACGGGCAGCGGCTCGCGCCGGTGGCACCGCGCCGGCGCTGCTGAACGCGGCCAATGAGGCCGCAGTGCAGGCGTTTCTCGACGGGCGCTTGAACTTTACGGGTATTGCGACGGTCATTGACAAAGTGTTGCAGCGCCTTGATTCGTCCCCCGCGAAGGCTTTGGGCGATGTACTGGACGCCGACGCCGCCGCGCGACGCCTGGCGGTCGCCTTGATAGAGCAGAGTTCCGGAGCCCTCGCATGAAGATGTTGTTTTTTCTCGCAGCCTTCTTGGTCGCGATCGGGATCTTGGTCGCCGTCCATGAATTCGGACATTACTGGGTGGCCAAGAAACTCGGCTTCAAGGTACTGCGATTCAGCATCGGCTTTGGCAAGCCCTTATTGACCAAAGTCGGCAAGGCTCCCGATCGCACCGAATACTGCGTGGCCGCCATACCTCTCGGCGGCTATGTCAAACTACTGGACGAGCGGGAAGGAGAGGTGGATCCGGCGGATCTGCACCGCTCTTTCACGCGCCGACCGGTGCTGCAGCGGGTCGCGGTGCTGCTGGCGGGGCCCGCCATGAATCTTTTGTTCGCGGCGTTTCTCTATGCGGTTCTGGCCTTGGTCGGAACGCAAATCATCAAGCCGGTGGTGGGGCAGGTGCGGCTCGACAGCCCCGCCGCGATCGCCGGACTGCAGCGCGGCGACCTTATCGTGCAGGTGGGCCGGCGCAGCGTCGCGGACACCGAAGAGCTGCAGATCGACCTGCTCCGGCAATTCAGCGATGACGGCGTGGTTCCGCTGCGGGTACGCCGCGACGGCAGTGAGCGCTCGCTCACCTTGCGGGTCAACGACGATCGGCGCGCCCTGACTGAACCGGGTAAATTACTGCCGGGACTTGGCTTCGATCTGGCCACCTGGGACGCCACCACGCTGGTGGCATCGGTACCTGACGGCAGTGCCGGCGCACGTGCCGGCCTGCACGTGGGGGATCGGCTGCTGGCGGTGGACGGCCAAAACATCGTCAACAGCGCCGAGTTCGTGGACATGGTGAGCGACGCGCCGGGCCGTGACATTTCGATCGAAGTCGAGCGGGGTGCAACGCGATTGCGTATCGTGGCGGCGGTGTCGCGGGTCATGGAGCAAGGGAAGGCGATCGGCCGGCTGGGTATCATGCTGCGGGAAGGTCCTCGCAGCTGGCCGCCGGGTATGGTCGAGACGCAGCGTTCCGGGCCGATCGAGGCGGTGTCGAGCGGTGTGGCGAAGACCTGGGAGATGTCCGCGCTCACGGTGCAGATGTTGTGGCGCATCGTGACCGGCCAGGTTTCCGCCAAGAACATCAGCGGTCCGATCAGCATCGCGGAATTCGCCGGTATCAGCGCCTACTTGGGGCCTACCGCGTTCATGTCCTTTTTGGCGATCATCAGCGTGAGCTTGGGCGTGCTCAACTTGATGCCGGTGCCTTTATTGGACGGAGGTCAGGTGGTTTATCAGGCGGTGGAAGCGGTCAAAGGCAGCCCATTGTCCGAGCGCGCTCAGCTGTTCGGCCAGCAAGTCGGGATCGCGCTGCTGGTGGTGTTGATGAGCCTCGCGTTCTATAACGATATTTCTAGACATTTGAACTAACGGGAAATCATGATCAATCTCAAATTCGAGTCGCGGGACCGGCGCCGCCCCGGCAGCGCTGTCCACCGAAATTGCATTCGGTCGTTGTCGCGTGCGGCTTGAATTTCGCGCGGGTCTCCTGGTGGCCCTCGCCATCCAGCCCCTGGGGGCCATCGTGCATGCGCAATCGGCGCAGTCGGCGCTGGACGCGTTCACGGTCGGCGACATTCGCGTCGAAGGTCTGCAGCGGATTTCCGAAGGCACGGTATTCAATTATCTGCCGGTGAACATCGGCGATCACCTCGACGGCCAGCGCATCGGCGAGGCCATGCGGGCGCTGTACGCCACCGGCTTTTTCCGCGACGTGGAGCTGCGCCGCGACGGTAATACGCTGCTGGTCGTGGTGGTCGAGCGTCCGTCCATCGCCAAGTTCGAACTCAAGGGCAACAAGGACATCAAGACCGAGGATTTGCAGAAGAGCTTGCGCAACGTGGGCTTGGCACAGGGCAAGACCTTCGACCGCTCGGTGCTCGATGAGGTGAAACAATACCTCACGGATCAATATTTCAGCCGCGGCAAGTATGCGGTGCGCGTCGACACCAAGATCACGGATTTGCCCGGCAACAAAGTCGACGTGCTGGTCGACATCAAGGAAGGCAAGCGCGCCAAGATCGAGATGATCAATCTGGTCGGAGACACCAAGTTCAAGGAAAAGGACGTGCTCGGCACCTTCGAGCTGAAAACGCCGAATTGGCTGTCCTGGTACAAGCAAGATGACCGGTACTCGCGCGAGTCGCTGACCGGCGATTTGGAAAAGCTGCGTTCCTACTACATGGACCGGGGCTACGCCAACTTTCAGATCGAGTCGACGCAGGTCGCCATCTCGCCCGAAAAAGACAACATGTACATCACCGTGAACGTCAACGAGGGTGACGTGTTCAAGGTATCGGACGTGAAGCTCGCCGGCACGATGGTGGTGCCGGAAGCGGAGCTTAAAAAATTGCTGCTGATCAAGCCGGGCGATATTTTTTCGCGTAAAGCCGTCACCAGTTCGCAGCAGCTCATCAGCTATCGGCTGGGCGCCGACGGCTACGCGTTCGCCAAAATCGATCCCGTGCCGACCCCCGACAACGCCAAGAAGACCGTGTCGATCACGTTTTTCATCGAGCCCGGAAATCGCGTCTACGTGCGGCACGTCAATTTCAACAACACCACGGCGATCAACGATGAGACGCTGCGCCGCGAGATGCGCCAGCTCGAGGGTGGATGGCTGTCCAATTCGGCGGTCGAACGCTCCAAGGAGCGTCTGCAACGGCTGCCGTATATCGAGAAGGTGGAGTTCGAGAACAAGCCGGTCGCGGGCAGCGCGGACCTCGTTGACGTGGACTTCAACATCAAAGAGGGATTGCCCGGTCAATTCGGCGGCGGCATCGGCTATTCGGGATATCAGGGATTCAGCCTGAACGGTAATTTCGTGCACAGCGATTTCCTCGGCACCGGCGATCGGATCGCGTTGGAAATCAATGCCGGCAAGTACAGCAAGAGCTACACGTTCTCGCATACGAATCCGTACACGACCATCGACGGTGTGGCCCGCACCAGTTCGTTGACGTACCGCGACATCACGCAATTCGTCGCGGCGTCCTCGGCGTTCTCGACCAAACAAATTACCGGCGCGGTGCAATGGTCCTATCCCATTACCGAGTACCAGTACCTGCAGGCCGGTGTCTCCGCCAACAAGAACACCTTGGTCGTTTCGCAGGGGTACAGCTCGCAACAGGCGGTGGATTGGGTCGAGAACAACGGCAATACCTTTCAGCGCGAGCTGGCGGACACCAACGGCGACGGCGTGATCAATTCGTTGGACAGTCCTTACACGGTGTTCGGCAGCCAGTTCTACACGTATGAATTATCGGCGGGCTGGTCCTTGGATTCACGCAATCGCGCCCTGTTCGCCGACCGCGGCATGCACCTGACGGTGTCGGGACGGTACGCGCTGCCGTTGAGCAAAGTGCAGTACTACTCGACCGATTTTCAGTTTCTGAAGTACGTTCCGATATGGCACAAATGGTTGTTGTCGTACAACGCCTCGGTGGATTACGCCGCGGGCTTGGGCCGCACCACCGGGCTGCCGCCATACCTCAATTACTTTGCGGGCGGTCCGGACAGCGTTCGCGGCTTTCGCGAAAGCACATTGGGGCCCCGGGATAACATCGGCTACGGCAATCCGTTCGGTGGCAACTTCCGGGTGGTGAGCCGCCTGGAGCTGATTTTCCCGGTGCCCGAAAAATGGAAGAGCGCCGCCCGGGTCAGCTGGTTCTTCGACATGGGTAACGTGTTTCAGACCGGTTCGAAGATCAAATTCCTGGGGCAGGACGACATTACGCCCGTCGACTACCACTTCAGATATGATAATCTGAAGAGATCGACCGGAATCGCGGTGCAATGGCTTGCGCCGTTGGGTCTCTTTCGCTTCTCGTACGGAGTTCCTTTGAACGCGTCTCCCGGCAATACGGTGCAATTCAACGACCAAACAGAGCGCTTTCAGTTTTCCATCGGGCAGGCGTTCTGACCGATCGGTCAGACGTTTTGACCATAATATTCGAGGATTCAAAGATCAACATGTCGACTTTCAATCGCAGCATTCCGTTCTTGGCGCTATTCCTGTGCGGGCTCATGGCAGCCACCCCGGCGAGCGCGGAAATCAAAATGGGCGTGGTCAATTTCCAAAAGCTATTGGAAGAGGCGCCGCAAACCAAGACCGCGATGCAGGCGCTCGAGAACGAATTCGCACCCCGTCGCCGCGATCTGCTCACGATGCAGAACGACCTCAAGGCAAAGGACGAGAAGTTGCAGAAGGACGGCGCCGTGATGGCCGAGGCCGACCGCGCCAAATCGGAAAAAACCTTGCGTGACCAGCAACGCGAATTTTCGCGCAAGGCGGGGGAATTCCAGGATGACGCATCGGCGCGGCGCAACGAGGAAATCGGCAAGGTGCAGCGCTACCTGGTGACGCAGATACAAGCCTATGCCAGCGCTCAAGGCTACGACGTGGTGTTGGGCGACGGCGTGTTCTACGCCAAGGCGCCGTTCGACATCACCGCCAATGTGCTGGCCTTGCTCGCAACCAAGCCGGCGACGCTTCCGCCCATGCCGGCGGCCCCAGCCAAAAAACCGCCGATAAAATAGACGCGGCCGGAAAATATAGATATCGCCCGATCGTCAATTCATCGGAACCTACCGCACGGAGTGGTGCGCCCTTGCCGGGAGAATTCAGCCTAGGGGAATTGGCGGTGCGGTTCGGCCTCGAGCTGCGTGGCGAGCCTGATCTTAGGGTCAGTCGCGTCGCAACTCTGTCGAACGCGGAGCCGGGGGCTATAAGCTTTCTGGCGAATTCGCGCTATCGGCGCCAGTTGGACACCACCCGCGCAACCGCCGTAGTGGTCGCCGCTAAAGACGCGGCGGACTGTCCGGTTGCGGCGCTGATCGATTCCAACCCGTACTTGGCCTACGCGCGGATCGCGGCGCTCATGCATCCGGAGGCGCCGTTGGCTGCGGGAATCCACCCGAGCGCGGTGGTGTCGAGCGGCGCGCGCATCGCGGCTTCGGCGTACGTCGGACCGCTTTGCGTAATCGAAGACGACGTTGAGATCGGCGAACGCGTCTGCGTCGGTCCGCAGTGCATCGTGCAGCGAGGCGTCCGCGTCGGCGAGGATTCACACTTGATGGCGCGGGTGAGTTTGTGCCCGCAGGTACTGATCGGACGGCGCTGCATTTTGCACGCCGGCTCCGTGGTCGGCGCCGACGGCTTCGGCTTTGCCCCATACTCCGGAACCTGGGTGAAAGTGCCGCAGGTGGGCAGTGTGCGCATCGGCGACGATGTGGAGATCGGTGCGAATACCACCATCGACCGGGGCGCCATTGATGATACGGTGGTCGAGGACGGGGTCAAGCTCGACAATCAGATACAGGTCGGTCACAACGTGACCATAGGCGCGCATACGGCCATTGCGGGTTGCACCGGCATTTCCGGCAGCGTCACTATCGGGCGGCGTTGCATGATTGGCGGCATGGTGGGCATCGCCGGTCACTTGACGATTGCCGATGACGTGGCGGTGACGGGATGCACGCTGGTCAGTGCTTCGATCAAAACGCCGGGTAGCTACTCGAGCGGAATGCCGGCCGTGGAGACTCGAATGTGGCGGCGCATGGTGGCTCATTTGCGGCGATTGGACGGTAAGGAGCGATAATGGCGGAACCCTTCAAGATGGATATCGAGGCGATCATGCGGCAGTTGCCGCATCGGTACCCCTTCTTGCTGGTTGATCGTGTTCTGGAATGCGTTCCGGGCAAGTACATCCATGCGCTGAAGAACGTGACGTACAACGAGCCGTTCTTCCCGGGGCACTTCCCACATCGGCCGGTGATGCCTGGCGTCATGGTCATCGAGGCGCTGGCGCAGGCCTCGGGAATCCTGGCCTTCAAAACCGTCGATGTGATACCGGACACCGATACCCGCTTTTATTTCGTCGCCATCGACCGGGCGCGTTTTCGCAAGCCGGTCGAGCCGGGCGATCAGATCGTGCTCAAAGTCACCTTGAAGCGGGCGTTCAAGGGGATCTGGAAATTTCACGGCGTGGCCGAGGTCGAGGGTGTCGAGGTGGCGTCGGCTGAAATCATGGTGGCCCCGGAGACCAAGGTGCGGCAGCCAAACGGTCCGCAGACGAACGGAGAGGCGGGATGATCGATTCGCGCGCGCTGATAGCGCCGCAAGCGCAGATAGCGGCGGATGTGCAGATCGGACCGTTCAGTATCATCGGCGCGGATGTCGTCATCGGCGCGGGCACCTGGATCGGCCCGCATGTGGTCATCAACGGTCCGACGCAAATCGGCGTCGACAACAAGATATTTCAGTTCGCCTCATTGGGCGATGCGCCGCAGGACAAGAAGTACAAGGGCGAGCCGACGCGCCTGGAAATCGGCGATCGCAATGTGATTCGTGAATTCGTCACCGTGAATCGCGGCACGACCCACGATAAGGGCGTGACGCATATCGGCAGCGACAATCTCCTGATGGCGTATTCGCATGTAGCCCACGATTGTCAGTTGGGCGACAAAATCGTCTTGTCGAACTGCGCCACGCTCGGCGGGCATGTGGAGATCGGCGACTGGGTGATCATGGGCGGGCTGTCCGCCGTGCACCAGTTCACCAAGATCGGCGCGCATTGCTTCATCGCCAATAATGCGGCGGTGACGCGCGACGTCCCGCCCTACGTGATGGCGGTGGGCCAGCCCGCCGTGCCGCACAGCGTGAATTCCGAAGGCTTGAAGCGCCGCGGCTTCACTGCGCAGCAGATCCTCAATATTCGCCGCGCCTACCGTCTCTTATACCGCTCCGGCATGAAATTGAAGGCGGCGGTGGAGGAACTCGAGAAACTGGCCGTTACCCAATCGGAAATTCGGCCCTTCGTTGAATTCATCAAGCGCAGCGAACGCAGCATCGTTCGCTAGTTGGGACTGTGCAATGCCGTTAGCCATGTCCGTGCCACTGCGGGTGGGTTTGGTGGCCGGGGAGGCGTCGGGCGATACCTTGGGCGCCGATCTGATCGGCGCGCTGCGGCGCCTTTCGCCCGGCGCGGAATTCTTTGGGATCGCCGGGCCGAAGATGCAGGCGGCGGGCTGTGAGATCTGGGAACCGGCCGAATCGCTCGCCGTCATGGGCTTGTTCGAAATCCTGCGCGACCTGCCGCGGCTGCTGCGCTTGCGCGCGCGTGTGCGGCGCAGGTTCCAGAGCGCTGCGCCGGATGTGTTCGTCGGCATCGATGCCCCGGAATTCAATTTGCGGTTGGCGCGCGACCTGCGCGCCGCCGGCATCCCCACCGTTCAATATGTGAGTCCGCAGGTGTGGGCGTGGCGGCAGAGCCGTGCGCGCACCATTCATGAGTCGGTGGATCTGGTGCTGTGCCTGCTGCCGTTCGAAAAACGCTTCTACGATGAACACGACGTGCAGGCCGAGTTCGTCGGGCATCCGTTGGCCGACGCCATTCCGCCGATGGTGGACCGTCCGGCGGCGCGGCGCGCGCTGGGGATAGACGCGGACGCCCAAGTGGTGGCGCTGCTGCCCGGAAGCCGGCGCGGCGAAGTCGCGCGGCTGGCGGAGGATTTCGCCGCTACGGCGCACTGGCTCGCGGAGCAGCGCCCGCAGCTCAAGTTTATCGCTCCGATGGCGAGCGAGGCCACCCGGGAAATTTTCGCCAAGGCGCTCAATCGACAGGCGTCGAACGGCGAGCGCCCGGCTGCGACGCTTGAGCGACAGACGCCCGACGACGAGCGCCAGGCGGCCGAGGGTGGCCACCTGGCGCCGGGCGGCGAGCGCGCGGCGCCGGCTCTT
>DATCDX010000063.1:0-4406 GCA_036510475.1 Steroidobacteraceae bacterium | reverse complement strand
CGTGGAGATTGCTCAGCAACATCTCTGGCCTGCTCACGCTGTTCGTGCTCTTGGCCGGCAAGCTCACGCGCCTGGTACGCGATTTTCGCAGGCATGTTCCGGGATCGCGGCTCAAGGCGCGCACGGTGGCGATTTTCAGCGCCCTGGCAGTGGCGCCGATTTTGATCGTCTATTATTTTTCGCTGCAATTCCTCAATCGCGGCATCGACAGTTGGTTCGAGCTGGAAGTCAGCCAGGGCCTTAAGGATACCCGTGAGCTGTCGCATGCGGCGCTCGAGACGCGGGTGCGCGAATTTCTGCAGCATACCCAGGTCGTGGCGCATACCTTGTCGGGCTTGTCGAATTTCGACCTGATCCGCGGCCTCGACCGCGAGCGGCGCGACAGTACGGCGCTCGAATTCACCATCGTGGGGCCGCAGGCGCGGATTCTCGCCACCAGTTCGGATCGGCCCATGAACACGCTGCCGGTACCCGCGACCGATGAGATGATGCTGCAATTGCGGCGCGGCCGGCCCTACGTGAGCCTCGACACCGATGCGGTCGGCGGCTATGTGATTCGGGCGGCGGCGCCGCTCGATGCCGACAGCAGCGGCGTCACGCGCTTGTTGATCGCGTTGTATCCGGTGCCGCAGCAACTGAGCCAACTCGCTGACACGGTGCAGCGCTCGTATACCCAGTACGCCAATCTGGTGCAGTTGCGCCGCCCGCTCAAGTCGACGTTCTTGCTGATATTGAGCTTCGTCGTGCTCATGTCGCTGATCGCCGCGGTATACGGGGCGCTGTTCGCAGCGCAGCGTCTGGTGCAGCCGGTGCAGGATCTGATCGCCGGCACGCGGGCGGTGGCGAAGGGTAACTACGACACCAGGCTGCCGCTGCCTTCGCGCGACGAATTGGGTTTTCTGGTGACCTCGTTCAACGACATGACCAAGCGGCTCGGCCGCGCGCGCGAGGAAACGCGGCGCAGTCAGCAGGCGGTGGAGGCCGAACGCGCCGGGCTTGCCGTGATTCTGGCGCGCCTGTCCACGGGGGTGGTCTCGCTCGAACCGGACCTGACCGTGCGCACCGCGAACCAGGCGGCGAGCGCGATCTTGAGTGTCGATCTGGAGGCCGCTGTCGGCAAGCGCTTCGACGAATCCATCAGCGACGGCACGCTCTTTACGCAGTTTCTCGCGGCGATCAAGCTGCGGCTCGGCGCCGGCGACCTGGATTGGCGGGAACAGATCGAAATGCTGTCCGATTCCGGGAAGCATGTGCTCATGTGCGCCTGCACCGCGTTGCCCAATGATTTTGGCGGTGCGGCCGGCATGGTGCTGGTATTCGACGACATCACCACGCTGCTGCAGGCGCAGCGCGATGCGGCCTGGGGTGAGGTCGCGCGCCGCCTGGCGCATGAAATCAAGAATCCGCTGACGCCGATTCAATTGTCCGCGGAGCGCATGCGCCGCAAGTTTCTGGGCAGCATGAACGAACAGGATGCGCAAATCCTGGAACGCGCGACGCACACCATCGTGGCGCAGGTGGATGCGATGAAGCAGATGGTCAACGCCTTCAGCGAGTATGCGCGCGCCCCCGACATGCATTTCTCGCATTTCGATTTGAACCAGCTCATCACCGAAGTCGCCGATTTGTACCGGGTCCAGGACAGCAACGCCGATATTAAATTGCTGCTGAGTGCGCAGCTGCCGATCTTGTCGGCGGATCGCATCCGCATCCGGCAGATTCTCAACAATCTGGTCACCAACTCGCTGGAAGCGCTCGAAGGCCGGCCGGGCGCCTGCGTCGAGATCGAAACTCAAGTCGCCGAGGACGGCCCCAGGCAGGTGCCGTCGGCGGCGATCGTGGTCAGCGACAACGGGCCGGGCTTTCAGCGCGAGTTGATCGGCACGGTGTTCGACCCTTATGTCACGAGCAAGCCCAAGGGCACGGGTTTGGGGTTGGCGATCGTGAAGAAAATCGTGGAAGAACACGGCGGGCGCATTGAGGCGGATAATCAGCGCACGGGCGGCGCCCGCGTGCGAATTTTATTGCCGTTGGGCGACAGCGCACGCGCCATGGGCGCGCGCGAGCCGCGAAAGGGCGAATACAGGAGAGAACGCGTATGACCGCTTCGAGAATACTGGTGGTGGACGACGAGGCGGATATCCGCGGCTTGCTGAAGGAGATTCTTGCCGAAGAAGGTTATGAGGTGGATATCGCGGCCGACGCGGCCCAGGCGCGTGCGTCGCGCGCCGCCCAAGTTCCCGACCTCGTGTTGTTGGATATCTGGATGCCGGATACCGACGGCATCACGCTGTTGCGCGAATGGTCGGTGACCGACGGCTATGACTGCCCGGTGGTCATGATGTCCGGCCATGGCACGGTCGAGACCGCCGTCGAGGCCACCCGCTTGGGCGCCTTCGATTTCGTGGAGAAACCGCTGTCCCTGACCAAATTGCTGCGCACGGTGGAACGCGCTCTCGATGCCGGGCGCCGTAAGCGCCTGTCGGCGCGTACTCACGGGCCGGCGCTTGCCGTGCCCATCGGCAAGGGGAAGGTCACCCAGGCGCTGCGCGAACAGGTGCAGCAGGCGGCCTCCAGCTCATCGCCGGTGCTGCTGATCGGTGAACTGGGATCCGGCCGCGAGGCTTACGCGCGCTACCTGCACTCGGTCAGTCCGCGCGCGGCCCAGCCGTTTTTCATGCTGGTGGGCACGAGTTTGGGCGCCGATCCCAGCGTCGCGCTGTTCGGCAGCGAACAGGGCGGCCGGGTTGAGCCGGGCGCCATCGGTCAAGCCGCGGGCGGCTCGCTGTACATCAATGGGCTGGAGGATTTGAACAGCGAAGCACAGCGGGCGCTGGTCGGCGCCATGGAACAGAACAGCTACACGCGCGTAGGCGGCCGGGAGCGCCTGCCGCTCAACGTACGCTGGATCAGTTCCGCGCAGGACAATTTCGAATCGCGCACGTCCCCCGAGCCGTTCCGCCGCGATCTCGCCGCGCATCTCAACGTCATCACGTTGCGGGTGCCGCCGCTGCGCGAGTACGCCGAGGATGTGCCCGATTTATTGCGCTACTACGTCGACCGCCTGGTCGACGATCAGCATCTGCCGCTGCGCCGCTTCAGCGTTGCGGCGCAGAACCGCTTGCGCAACTATCCTTGGCCCGGCAACGTCGGCGAGCTGAAGAATCTGGTGCAGCGGGTGCTCATTTTGGGTGCCGGCGAGGAAATCAGGCTCGAGGAAATCGAGCGGGAACTCGCGGTGAAACTGGCGGTGGACGAGCCGCTGGTGAAACAAGACCTGCTCGCGCTGCCACTGCGCGAAGCGCGCGAACAGTTCGAGCGTGCCTACCTGCAGCAACAGTTACTGTTGTGCAACGGCAAGGTCGGTCAGCTGGCCAAACGCGTCGGCATGGAGCGCACGCATTTATATCGCAAGCTGCGCGCGCTGGGTGTCGACTTTCGTCAATTGGGCGAGGACTAGTCGCCGACGCGAATCACCAGCACATCGACATCCGCCTTGCGCAGGATTTGGCGCAGCCGGTTGAGTTCGTCCAGCTTGGCGATGGGTCCGATACGGATGCGGTGCCAGGTATCGTTATCCACCGATACCTTCTGCACTTTGGATTCGACGCCTTGCAGCGCCAGCTGCGCCCGTACGCGGTCGGCGTCGGCGAAGTTCTTGTACGAGCCCGCTTGCAGCACATAGGTTCCGGGGCGCGTCTCGGGCACGGATTTCGCGTCCGTTCTGACATCCTTCTCTTTCTCCGGCACCACCACTTCGAATTTCGGCAGCATGTCGTAGAAGGCGTAGGACTTCGCGGAAACCGCGGCGCCGGAAGCCTCGGGCGCAGCATCGGCAGAATCGGCGTGGGGTTTCTTCTTGTCGGCCTTGCCTGTTTTGACGACGGCCGTGTCGGGCCGGTGGTCTTTGATGTACACGACGCCGGCCACGCCTAAGCCCACCAGCAATCCGCACATCAGGCCCATCCATCCGGAAAACCCGCCGGATTTGCGCCTTTTGGTCTTGTAGTCGCGCCGCGCGGTGGCCTTCGCCATAACCTGCGGCCTACATGGTCTCGGGCGCGGAAACGCCCAAGAGTTCGAGGCCGTTACGGATGACGGTCTGCGTCGCCAGCGCCAGATCGAGGCGCGCATCGCGGGCACCGGCATCGTCCACGATGAACTGATGCGCGCTGTAGTAGGAGTGGAAGTTGTTTGCGAGGTCGCGCAGATAGTGCACCAAGGTATGCGGCGCGCGTTGCGCGGCGCACTGGCGGATGACTTCCGGGAACGCGCTCACGCGCTTGATCAACTGTAATTCCTGCGGCTCGACCAGCTTGGCCAGCGACTTAAGCCCATGCCCTATGTCGTGGTTGAGGCCGCGCTCCTTAAGCTGCCGCATCACGCTCGAGACCCGTGCGTGCGCG
>DATCDX010000062.1:0-10952 GCA_036510475.1 Steroidobacteraceae bacterium | reverse complement strand
CAGCGCATCCGCTTGGCGGCGCAACTCGGATCGAATTTGCAGGGTGTGTGCTACGTACTGGACGAACCCACCATAGGCCTGCATCCGCGCGACAACATCGCCCTCTTGAATACGCTGGATCGTCTACGCCGCAAGGGCAATACCCTGGTAGTGGTCGAACACGACGAAGACACCATTCGCCGCGCCGATCATGTGATCGATTTGGGTCCGGGCGCCGGCACCCGGGGTGGACGCGTGGTGGCGCAAGGCACCGCCGCGGAACTCACGCACATGAGCCATTCGGTCACCGGCCGCTGTCTCGCGGCGCCGCTGCGGCATTCACGATCCCGGCGCCGCATTGTTGACCGAAATACGCCGGCCATCGACATCGTCGGCGCCACCCTCCACAACCTGCGCAAAGTCGATGCGCGAATTCCGCTGGCGCGATTGACCGTGATCACCGGTGTCTCCGGCTCCGGTAAGTCGTCCCTGGCGCGCGATGTGCTCTTGTGGAACCTTAAACGTCTATTGTCACGGCCCCCTCGATCCGATCGCGCACGCAAACCCGCGATCGTCCCCGAAGGCTGTGATGGAATTACTGGATGGCAGGCGATCAGCCGCGTTCTGGAAGTCGATCAGACACCCATCGGCAAGACCCCCCGCTCCTGCCCGGCCACTTATATCGGCTTCTGGGATTCCATCCGCAGGCTGTACGCCGGCCTCACCGAAGCCAGGATACGAGGCTTCACCGCCAGCCGGTTTTCCTTCAACACCGCCGGCGGCCGGTGCGAGGCCTGCGAAGGCCAGGGCGTGCAGCGCATCGAAATGAACTTCCTGCCGGATGTACAAGTACTGTGCGATGTCTGCGGCGGCCGGCGCTTCAATCCGGAAACTCTGGCCATTCTGTTCAAGGGCAAGAGCATCGGCGAAGTGCTCGCCATGAGTGTCGACGATGCGCTGCAATTCTTCGCCGCCCAACGCAGCGTGCACCACCCGTTAAGCCTTCTGGCCGATGTCGGCCTCGGCTATCTGACCTTGGGCCAACCCAGCCCGACGCTATCGGGCGGCGAGAGTCAGCGCATCAAACTCGTCACTGAACTCGCGAAGGTACGCACCGACGCTCTCGGCGTCGATACCGCGCGCCGCGAGGGCCAGCACACCCTCTATGTACTGGATGAACCCACGGTGGGACTGCACATGGCCGACGTCGAAAAGCTGGTGCGCGTGCTGCATCGGCTGGTCGACACCGGCAACACCGTCGTCGTGATCGAACACAACCTGGACGTCATGGCGGAAGCCGACTGGATCATTGACTTGGGGCCCGAAGGCGGCGACGGCGGCGGCCGCATCGTGGCGCAGGGCGCGCCCGAGGCCATTGTGCGCAAGCCGAACAAGAGTCACACGGCGAAGATTCTGGCGCAGTTTCTCGAGGAACGAGGAGTGGCGTGATGCGCGCCGGGTAGTGGTACCGAAGCATCCGCCCCTGTCTGACGCGCACTTCCGGGGTCAAGGCCGATAACGCAGCGCATCGACCAAGTCGCGGAAGGCTACCGCGCGATGGACGAGCGCCGCGCGATCAAAGCGCTGCTACGTCCCCAGGTTTTGGGACATTACTTTGGTCACGTCCCGCTGTTGCCGAATCGCGTCAGGGCTTGTCGGTGAGATCGGCGGTAAAGCCAATGCCGCGCCGATTTGGAGTCGGCTCATGCATGAGCTCGCGGATCGCGGAGAGCATGGCGGCGATGGCGTCATCATGCGTGGCGAGCTTCTTCTCGATGCGCGCTTCGAGCTGATCGAGGCGCTTGGCCAGCTCCTTGTTGGAACTCAAAAGTTCGCGCAGTTGCACGAAGGCGCGCACCACATAAACGCTCATCTCGACGGCTCTGGGGCTGTTCAAAACGGTAGCCGTCATGATGGCCCCGTGCTCGGTGAAGGCGAGTGGAAGCTTGCGGCGGCCGCCCCAACTTGATGTCGCAAAATGCGACTTCAAGTGGCCGAACTCCTCGACCGTGAGTTCGAAGAGAAAGTCGTCTGGGAAGCGGCGGCGGTTGCGGCCGACCTGCTCGTTCAGTCGCCGTGTCGTGACGCCGTAGAGCGCGGCGAGTTCGCTGTCGAGCAGCACGCGGTGGCCCCGCAGGACGAAGATGGCGTGGGTGATGTGCTCGATCGGCACGAGGGACTGGCGGCGGCCGGCCACGCTCAGATCTTCCAGCCACTGGAGCATCTCAGTCCAGTGAGCTGTGCAGCTCTGCGGAACAGGGCCACGTCCTCGAGGCTTGTTGCTGAAGCGGCGGTATTTGGGCCGCGCGTTCACGACGCCCCGAGCACGCGCACCCTGACGTCACTGCTTCACGCGCTTTGCCAGACGATTTACGTGCTCCGGATGAAATCGTCCGGGGAACTGGATGCAGATCTCGTCGAACAGGCCGAACAAAAGTCACACGGCCGGTATCCTGGGCGCATTCCTCCGGGAGCGCGGAGTGGCGTGACGCCCCATGACTCGAATCAACGCGGGCAGAAATAGCAAAACCAGCGGAACCGCCGCGATGAGACCGAAAATGATCGCGGTCGCCAACGGCTGCTGCAGACCCGCCCCGCGGCTCAAGCCCAGTGCCAGCGGACTCAACGTCAGCACGGCGATGAGAGCTGACATCAGGATGGGCCGCAGACGCTTGGCGCCCGCTTCGCGCAGCGCGTCGACATCCCCTTCCCGGCTCGTGTCGATTTCCGCCAGATAGAAAATGACCAGCTCGGTCACCATGCCGACGACCATCGTCAATCCCATGAGCGCGGAAATATCCAGTTCGATTCCTGTGATCCACAACCCGCACAGCACGGAAGCCGCCGACAGGAGCACGGTGGCGATCGCGGCAAGTGTCCAAGTGATCCGTTCGAATAGGATGGTCAGCAACAGCGCCGACAGCAGTAGAGCCGCGGTGAATACCACCGTTAAATCAGCAAAACTCTTTTGTTGCTGGGCGTACAGTCCGCCATAGTCGACTCGGAGCGACGACGGGAGGTGTAACGCCGCAACGGTCGAGCGAACCTCTTTCATGGCCGAACCGAGATCCCGTCCCTCGAGACGCGCGGTGACACCGATGAAGGGCGCCAGGTCCTCCCGCGTCAATTGTTTTTGGCCCGCGAGGATGTCCACTTTGGCGATCTGCCCGACGCGCAACTCGTGTCCGTCGGGCGCCGTCAGCAGCAGATTTGCGATCTGCGAGGCGCGTGATCGACCAGCCGCGGGTCCGCGCACCCTGACGCCGATGAGCTGCGCGCCGAAACGAATCTGTGTTGCATCGACGCCGCCGATCAAGGCTTCGAGTTGTGACGCGACCGCGGCCGCATCCAATCCCTGCTGTTGCGCCGCGCCGGGATTGACCACGATGCTGATGGCATCGCCGGCCACGCGCAGCCCATCGACGACCTCAACCACACCTTGTATTTTGCCGATGGCATCGCCGACGCGTTTCGCTGCGCCCGCCAGCACTTGAGGATCATCGCCGAATAATTTGACTTCAATCGGCTGCGGCACCGCGGTCAAATCACCGATCAAGTCCTCCATCAACTGTGCCGTCTCGACTGAAATGCCGGGCACTTCGGCCAGAACCTTGCGCCGGACCTCGGCCATGACTTCCTCGATCGGGCGACGCGAGCCGCCTTTGAGTCGAATGAAGTAGTCGCCCTCGTCGGCCTCAGTCAAGCCACCGCCAAGCTGCGCACCGGTGCGCCGCGAATAGCTTAAGACCTCCGGCGTTGCGACGATGATCTTCTCGACCTGCCGCAAGATGCGATCGGTATCGCTCAGGGCGGCTCCGGATTGCGCCTTGTAATCGAGGATGAAGCCGCCTTCGTCCATCGCCGGCATAAATCCCGAAGGCACTTTCGACCAGGCAAAATATCCCGCCAGCGCGAGTCCGATCCCCAAAACGGCGACGAACAATCCCGGCCGCCGGAATACACCGTTGCCTGCGCGCCGGTAGCCGCTACTCAGCCATCCGAGGAACCCACCCGCGCGCTCCGCGGCCTGCGCATCCGTCTCGCGCAGCCAATACGCCGCGATCAGCGGAATCACGAAACGCGCATACAGCAGCGAGACGCCCAGCGCCGCAACCATCGTCACAGCCAGCGCCTTGAAAAAGCCGCCGGTCACCCCGCTGATGAACGCCAGCGGCAGAAACACCACCATGGTTGCGAGTGTGGATCCGATCAGCGGGCGGCCCATCTGAGCGGCTGCGCCCAGCAGGCTCTCCGGCGCCTTTGCCTCGCCCTCCTGCATGCGCCTCATGATATGTTCGAGCATCACGACGGCGTCATCGACGATCAGACCGACCGCGGCCGCCATACCGCCCAATGTCATCATGTTGAAACTCATGCCGAGCGCGAACAGGATCAGGCAAGTCGCGGCGAGCACGGCGGGAAGCATCAGCCCCGTGATCAACATCAATCGGCCCGAGCGCAGGAACACGAATAGAACCAGTCCCGCCAGCACCGCGCCCAGAAGAATCGCATCGCGCACGGCGGTGGCGGCACCGGTCACCAATTCCGACTGGTCGTAGAATCGAGTGGCGACGACACTCGGCGGCAGTCCCGCTTCCTTCAGCCGCGCATCGACGTCCTTGACGATCTTGACCGTATCGCCAACCAACGACTGGCGAATATTGACGAGTACCGCATCCGTGCCATTTGAGGTGACCCGAACGAACGACGGTTCCACGGAGGGATGGACGGTCGCGATGTCACCGAGCGTCACGACTCCGCCGCCCGCCTTGTCGCCGGCCTTGACCGGAGTCGCTTTGATATCCGCCAGCGATGCGATACGGTTTTCAACCAAGACCAGATATAGTTTGTGACGGTCTTCGAATCGTCCGAGTCCCCGCACTTCGTTCGATTTGCTGAGAGCCGCGCTGACATCGCTCAAGCTGAGTCCCAGCGCGGCGGCTCGGCCGGGATCGACATCCACCTCGAATTCACGCGGACTACCGCCGAGCAAGTCGACGCCCGCCACGCCCGGGACGGCGATCAATGCCGGGCGCACCTTCAGCTCGGCAATTTGCCGCAGCGCTTCCTGGTCGAGCGTTTTGGATGTCAGCGCAATGCCCAACACGGGGAAAATCGTCGGATCCGAGCGTTGCACCTCGAAACGTGTGCCCGGAGGCTCGCCCGGCAAGAGGGTTGCGAGCGCCGCTTGAGTCGCGAGGGTCGCAGCGACCATGTCCTGGCCCCAGGAAAAATTGAGCGCGACCTCAGCCGTGCCGCGGCTGGTGGTCGAACGAATTCTGGTGACACCGGGGACTGTGCGCAGCGCAATTTCGATCGGCCGGGTGATCTGAGCCGCCATTTGGTCCGCATCGCGATCGCCGGCGTCAATCGTGACGCGGACCCGCGGATAATCGATGTGCGGGAATAGACTGACGGGAAGCTTCAGCGCTCCGGCGAGTCCGCCGAGCGTCAGCAGCAGCACCGCGAACCAGATCGCGCGCGCGTGTCTGGTCAAAGCGTCCGTCATTTGACTCGGACCTTCATGCCATCGTCAACCGCGGTTCCACCCTGCGTAACCACCGCGTCACCGGCACTCAGCCCTTTAGCGACCGCGATCCGATCGCCGCCGCCGGCACCGACGGCGACATCGTGCCGGTGCGCGATACCATCCACGACCACGAACACGAACGGCTGGCCGCCATCGTTGAGCAGCGCGGAATACGGAATCGTCAGCGTCTCATTGGCGGATTTCAGCGCCAGCGAAGCGGTCAGCGGAACCCCGGCGTTGAGACCTGCATCCGCCGGAATGCTGGCGAAAACCGCCGCCAATTTCGTTTGCGGGTCGATGACCGGGCTGACCGACAAGATCCGGCTGCGGAGCGGCGCGCCTCCCGCCGACGGTGAAATCATGAGGCTGGCGCCGGGCCCCACTTGCCGCACCAGGGTCGGATCGATGCCGAAGTGCGCACGCGTCTCGCCCACCTGAGCAATGGTGGCGACTGCGCTGCCGGCGGCAACGACGTCACCGCGGCTTGGCGTAACCGTCGCGACGTAGCCGGCCGCGGGTGCTCGTAGCTTGAGCGATTCGCTGCGCCCGATGAGGCTGTCACGGGTCGCGTCGGCGCTCAAGGAGGCCGCATGGGCGGCTTCGACTTCGGCATTTCCCGCCAAGCCGTCGGCGCGCAATCGCTGCGCGCGCGCATATGCCAGATCGGCGGCGCGCGCATCCGACGTTGCGTTGGCGAGGTCGAGCCGTGTGGTAGGGCTCTCGCTGAGTTGCGCGACCACCTGACCGCGCCGTACCGGGGTGCCTACCGGCGCGTCGATACTTTTGACCACGGCTTCGGCCGGCGCGGACAACACATGCTGACCGGCAGGACTGATTTCAGCCACTCCATAGAGAGTGATGGTCGGCGCGATTGCGCCTTTTTCGGCCTGCCCCAGCGTCACCAGCGCGACCGGCGGCGGCGCTTGCTCGTCGCCGGACGAACCTGAACACGCCGACAGCAACAAGACGATAACGATTGCCGTATTCCTGATCATCGGTCCAATCCCTCCAACGGTGTACCGGTCAGCAGTTCGAGTGCGATCCACTGCTCTTGAATGTCTTGTTCGCTTTGCACGAGTTGCCCCTGCTTGTCGCGCAGAGCCTGCGCCGCCGTCGCGGCGATGGCGGGCGAAAGATCGCCGCGGGCCGCCGCATGGGTGCTCCCTGCGACGAAACGCTCGAGCGCCGGAAGACCCGCTAAAATATCCCGGCGTTGTCGGCGCGCGATCGCGATCCCGCCTACCGCCGCGGCGATTTCGGCGCGTGCCTGGAACAAGCGAGCCTCATATTCAGCCTTGAGCGCGTCCCGCGTCGCATCCTCGACCGCGATGCCGCCGCGGTTGCGATTCCACAGCGGAAGGGTGAAGCCAACGGCGGGTCCCAGCAGTCTGTTGCCGCCCGTATCGCGCGACGCGTTGATGGTCAGATCGAGCTTCGGAAATTGATCGAGCACCGCTTTGTGCACCGACGCCTCTTGCGATTCATAGCCCGCTCGGAGCGCTTGCAAGTCCACGCGCCGGGTTTGGGCTATCGCAAACAGCCGCGCGGCATCGAGCGGTGCTTCGGGAAGCGCGCTGGGACGCAGCCGAAGCGGCGTGCCGGGAGGCAGCCCTAAGAGTTTTGTGAGATCGAAACGCGCCGCGGCCACGTCGCGCTCGCTGCTGCGAAGCCGCGCTGCCGAGTCGAACGCCGCCGTTCGCGCCGCCTGCACCTGATCCGCGCTGATGTCGCCGCGGCCTGCTGCGCGCAGCGTCGCGTCCAATAGCGACTGGGTTGCGTCGCGGCTGGCTTGATCCAGCACCAAGGTTCGTTCCAGACCCGTCACTTTGACCGCGCCGATGCGCGCCTGGCCCGCGGTCTGCCATTCCGCCCAGGCCAGATCGAGCCGGACTTGTTTTTCATCCGCTTGAGCCTTTTCACGGACCACGGAGTGCGTGATCAACGCGTTGAGGTCAAGGCCCAAGGCCGCTGCGATGTTATTGAATGGGTCGGGTCCGGATAGGAGAAAGTCTTCACCCGCGTTGAAAGTCGGATCAGGCAATAGCCGCGCCGCGAAGGATTGTGCAGCGGCAACTTTGACGCGAAGCCGGGCGGCCTTCAAATCGGGATTTGCGATCACCGCGAGTACCGCAATGCCGTTGGAGTCGAGCGGTTGCGCCAGATCGATCGCGATCGGCTGCAGATAGGGCCGCTCGATTCGAGCCGAGTCGCGTGCGAGTACTGCGGCGACCGGCGCCGTGAGCACCGCCGGTTGATCCGTGAGGGGCTTTGATCGATAGACCGCGCAGGCATTCAACAGCAACGCGGCCGCGATCCACAAGGGCGACCCATTCATTCAGTGCCCACCCTCGGAAAAATGAGCGTGACGATCAGTCCCGGCGTGTTATCGCCGAACAGCAGTCGCGCCCGATGCACCCAGGCGATCGCCGCTACCATGTTGAGCCCGAGCCCGTGCCCCGGCGTCGAACGGCTGGTTTCGAGCCGCGTGAACCGCTTCACGATTCGCTCACGGTCCTGGGCGGGCACGCCCGGACCGTCGTCGCCGATCGCAAGCTTTACATCACTGAGTCCCCGCATCAGTTGAACGCGAATCGCCGAGTGGGGAGGCGTGTGAATCTGGGCGTTGTCGATCAGGTTGATGATCGCTTGGGCCAGGAGTTCACGATCGCCCACGATCGCAACACCCGGCTCGACCGCCCAGCTAAATTGCCTGCCGCCATCTTCGACGGCGGGGGAGTACACCTCACAGAGCTCGGTCACGAGCGCACTCAAGTTCACATCGGAGAAGGATCGCCGCACACCGCCGCCTTCGATTTCAGAAATTCGAAGAATGGCGGCGAACAGCGCAAGCACCTCATCGCACCGTTCTATCGCCGACCGCAGCGCCACGAGGTGCGCATTCGCATCCCCGGGGCCGGACAAGGCTCGTTCGAGGTGATTGCGAAGCCGCGCCAGCGGCGTCCGCAGGTCGTGTGCGACGTCGCTCGAGACTTGCTGTAGATTGTCGAGCAGGGCCGCGATTCGATCGAGCATGTGGTTGAGCGTGCGCGAGACTTGATCGAATTCATCGTTGCGCAGCCCGATGGGCATTCGCTGCGTCAAATCTCCCGATATGATCGCTTCCGCGGTGGTGCCGATGCGGCCGATTTTCCCGCGCAAATAACCGCCCAGAATGAGCGCGCCCACGACACCCATGGCGATTACGACGCAAAATGCGATGGAAAACAGCATCAGAATGGTGCCATCGATTCGTTCCAGCGCTTCGGTATCCGCCGCCACGACCAGGCGCGTTCCGTCCGAAAGATCGACCGCGAACGCCCGTGCTCGGTCCACGTCTTCGCGAGATTCGACGAAATCGATGTTCTGCCAGCCCAAATCCGGCCATGCCGTGACCAACGCTCCGGCCACGCGGTTATGATGCGAGTCGAATACGGCGTACCCCAGTCTGTTTTTCACGTTCCCGCCCTCGCGCGTCGCAATGGTCAGCCGCAATTCGCCCGGTCCTTCGGCACGATAGTCGGCCACGAGTTCGTTCGACTCGGCCTCGATGCGCGCATCGAGCTGCCGCAAAAACGCCGCATTCGCCGCGAAGTAGACGAACGAACCAAGCGCGATCATTGCCAATGCGAAGACCGCTGAGTAGGTGAACGCGATGCGATAGGCAGCGCTGTCGCGTCGTCTAAGCATCGCGGCGCATTCTGTAGCCGACGCCGCGCACCGTCTCTATCGCATCATCCGCACAAACCTCGTGCAGCTTTGCGCGCAGGCGGCTCATATGCGTTTCGACGATATTGGTCTGCGGATCAAAATGAAAATTCCACACCCGCTCCAGCAGCATCGTTCGCGTGACGACGCGCCCGGCGTTGCGCATCAGTTCCTCCAGCAGGCGAAACTCGCGCGGCTGCAGCGCTACCGCCTGGCCGCACCGGTACGCCTGGCGTTTGAGCAGGTCGATCGAAGTGGTGCCGACCTCGATACGCGTGAGCGCTTCCGCTTCGGGGATACGCCGCATGAGCGCGTTGAGTCTGGCGGCGAGTTCCGAGAAGGCAAAAGGCTTGACGAGATAGTCGTCCGCGCCGGCCTCCAAGCCCTCGACCCGGTCGTCGATTCGGCCGAGCGCGGTCAACAGGAGTACCGGTGTTCGAATCTTCGCGGCGCGCAGATCGCGCAAAACGCTTACTCCGTCGAGCCCCGGCAGCATGCGGTCGAGTACGATGACGCTGAATTGTTCCGTCATCGAAAGACTGAGCGCGTCGTTGCCGGTAGTGGCGCAGGCAGTCTGCATGCCAAGGGACTGCAAGCCGGCGGTGATGAACTCGGCCGTTTCGGTGTCATCTTCGGCCACGAGGATTCGGGTCTGCATATGCGTGCCTGAGGTCAAAACATGCGCCATCCTAGAGCAACTCGGCGCAAGGGCGTCAATACAAAGCCCCAATGTTGATGAACTGACGCGCGGCGAACGCGCCGTAAGCTATGCTATCCGCAGAACGCTCAAGACGGCTCAGGGGTGAATCGCATGGGAGAGTCAACGGCGGGAAGTACGGTGTCACGGCGGCGCCTGCTCGGCATGATCGGAATGAGCGCAGGCGGCGCGGCGATGTACCAGGCCATGCAGAGCTTAGGCTTCGCGGCCGAATCGAATTTCAAGGGTCCGGCGCAACTGAGCGCCGCACCACCGGGCGCTTCGGTGCTGGTGCTTGGGGCGGGGATGGCCGGAATGGTGGCCGCCTACGAACTGCGCCAAGCGGGCTACCGGGTGCAGGTGCTGGAATACAACGCGCGCGCCGGCGGCCGTAACTGGACGCTGCGCGGCGGCGACCGCTATACGGAATTGGGCGGCGCCACCCAAGAATGCCGCTTCGATCCCGGTCTCTACATCAATCCTGGTCCGTGGCGGCTGCCCTACCACCATCGGGGCATGTTGAGCTACTGTCAGCGCCTCGGCGTGGCGCTCGAACCGTTCCTGCAGGTCAACTACAACGCCTACGTGCATAGCAGTCACGCCTTCGGCGGCAAGCCGCAGCGTCTGCGCACCGTCAAGGCCGACTACCACGGCCACGTCGCGGAACTGTTGGCCAAAGCGACTCGCAGCCATCAACTCGACGCGGATGTAACCGCCGAGGATCAGGAAAAGCTGCTCGACTCGCTGCGCGGGTGGGGCGCGCTCGACAAGAATCTGAAATACATTAAGGGCGCAGAGAGCAACGACCGGCGCGGCTACGTCCAAGATCCGGGCGGCGGCCGGAGTGCGCGCCCCGTGCTGTCGGAGCCGGTCCAATTGAGCGATGTGCTGCAATCGGGACTCTGGGCCGCGCTGCCGATGGGTGACAACTACGACATGCAGACCGCGCTGTTCCAGCCGGTCGGCGGCATGGGCAAGGTGGGCGACGCGTTTGCGCGCGAACTCGGAACCTTGATTCGTTACAACGCCAAAGTCATCGAA
>DATCDX010000061.1:0-6396 GCA_036510475.1 Steroidobacteraceae bacterium | reverse complement strand
GCGCATCTTCAGTTTGTCGCAACATCGGCGAATAGGCTGGATCGCCTTATATCTGGCTGCGACGCATGCGGTGTGGCTGCTCGCGGCGCAGCCGCTGATCGGCCACTACCTGCTGCCGTCCGCCCCGCTCTACATGTTGTGTGGTCTCGCCGCGTTTATTGCGCTGGCGATACTCGTGGCAACGGGCATCCGAGCTCGCATTACGGCTCACGCCGCGCTCGCGGCGCTGCTGCTCGCGCTGCTGGGAGCGCACATCATCGGCAGCGGTCAGATGATCGACCGCCCCGCCAAGGTCATTACCACTTGCGCCTTGCTCGGACTGGCGGTCTTCGGCTCCGTATGGCGGCGTGGGATAGTCCGGTCACGCGCTCGATCATTGTGGACGTTGATTCCCAGTTGCATCGCCCTAGTCGTGCTGGCGCTGCTGCCGACACCCACCGGACGCTCGCTCCTGCTGTATCCGGCCATGGTCCCGCCCCTCGTCGAAGTGCACTTCCCTCACGAGAAGCACACGGCCGTCAACTGCATCACCTGCCATCACAACTTCGCCGACAAAACGGGCCTCGACAACTGTCTCGACTGTCACCGCAGCGCGCGCCGGGACCTGCCTCAGCCGGCGGAAGTGACCTTCCATGTATTCTGCCGCGATTGTCACCGCGAATTCGCGCGGCTTGGCGAGGACAAGCACGGGCCGGTTCGTGAATGCTCCGGCTGTCACGTACGGACCGGCGCAGTGCCTCGGTGACTCGTTGACTCGTTGATTCAGCGGTTCAACGGTTCAGCGGTTCAGCGGTTCAGCGAACAAGTCGCGCGTGTGAGCGCGTCAATGCTTGGTGGACATCCGGTCTTGCACCGCGAGCAGCAGATCATGCCGCGATACCTGGCCGATCAGCGTCGCCTGCCACTGGCCCGAGGTTACCGGCAAGCTAAGCGCGTCGACCCGCAGGAAAACATCCAGCGCCATGCCCAACGCCATGTCGGCACGCAAGCTCAAGGTGACGGGATTCGATATCGATTCCACGTTCGTCGCCGGCGACAGGCGCCCGCTCTTGACCCCATCGAATAGCTGGTGCGGGTCCGCCCATGCCACGAGTTCCCGATCGTCGTTGACGACGTAGACGGCCTGCACCGGTCTGCGGGGAAGATCGTTGAGCACCTGCTTGAGCGATGTACCGCGCCGTACCACGGCGGTGCATGGCTTGATCAGGGCGCTGATCGTGCGCAGCCGCCAATCCTCGTCACCCTCGGACAGGTGCGCAGGATCCGGTGTCAGCGACTTGTAGTAGATGGATTCGCCGCCACGGTAAACCTTGGCCGTGTAGTGCGCGGTGACGCAGGCCAGCATCAAGGGCAGCACGACTTGATAGTCGAGTGTCATCTCGAAAATCATGAGAATGGACATGAGCGGCGCGTGTGTGGTGGCGGCGAGGAAACCGCCCATGCCGACCAGCGCGTACGCGCTGCCGGCCGATACCACCGTCGGAAAGGCCAGGTGCAGCACGCCGCCGACGGTTGCGCCGATGGCGGCGCCGACGAACAGCGTCGGCGTGAATACGCCGCCGACCGCGCCCGAACCCACAGTCGATGCCGTGCTCAATACCTTGGCGACGAGAATGAGCAGCAGCATTTGCCCCGTGAGATTGCCGCTGAGAATGTCGCTCACAGTGCTGTAACCGTTGCCCCAGACCTGCGGTACATATACCGAAATGCCGCCGACCAAGAGGCCGCCGAGCGGCAGCGTCGCGTAGGGCTTCCAATTCAATCGCGCGAATTCCTTCTTACTCCATTGCAGCAGGGCGAGAAACGGTGGCGCCAGGTGACCTAGAAGCACACCGAGTAGCGCGTAAATACCCAATTCCCAATTGGATATGAATTGGAATGCGGGGGCATGAAACACCGGTCCGTAACCCAGAAAATTATGGATGGTGGCGTTCGCCGTCACGGACGCCACGAGCAGCGGCCCGAAGCTTTCCATGGCGATCGAACCCATGACGATTTCCGCCACGAACAAGGCACCCGCGATGGGCGCGTTGTAGGCGGATGCGATGCCGGCGGACGCGCCGCAGGCCACCATGAGGCGCAGCCGGGGAACCGGCGCGTGCACGAGTCCACCGAGTTTCGAGCCGATCAACGCGGCCAATTGCACCATCGAGCCTTCCCGTCCGATGGATCCGCCCGAGGCGATCGTGCACAAGGAGGACAGGCTCTTGATCAAGGTGCCGCGTGCCCCAATGACGCCGTTGCCGACCACGATGGCTTCCATATAGTCGACGGAACGACCCACCTGCAGCGCGCGAGTCCCGTAATACATGATCAGGCCCGCCACCAAGCCGCCAAAAACCGGTACTAAAATGCGGGCCCACCAGGGCAGAAGACTGGCGACTAGGACCAAGCTACCGTTGTTCCCCGTCAACGCCAGTTCGAACAGCCGTATTCCTTCGCGGAACGCGACGCTGGCCAGAGCGCCCAGAAAGCCGATGGACGCGGCCCAAAAGACGATGCCGGTCAGTTCCTCGTGACGGATCAGCGCGAGGCGCAGCCGCGTGAGCAGAATCAAGGGGGTTTTAGCAAGCTCGGACGGTCGAATCATTTAAGGGAAGGCGCCGTGAATTTATCGTGCGCAGTGTACTCGCCATTGCGGCCGCCGAGCCTGCCGATGTAGTCTTCGAGTTGACCCCGGTGTCTGGGGTAAGTGACCAGAGGCAGCGATATGCAACCCACCCGCTTGACGCGGCCCGCAATGGATCCGGAGGAGTGGCGCCTGCGCGGCGAACTCACCGATTTTTATCATCTCGTTGATTTTCTCGGTTGGTCGGAGATGATATTCAATCATATCTCGGTACGGCTGCCGGGCACGGCACACCATTATTTGGTGAATCCGTTCGGGCTGAACTACCCGGAAATCACTCCTGAAAATTTGCTAAAGGTCGGCGTTGACGGCCGGCTGGTCGAACCCTCGGAATATGCGGCCAATCCCGCCGGCTTCGCCTTGCACGGTGCCATTCACGAAACGCGCGCCGACGTGGCCTGCGTCGCGCATACCCATACCACCGCGATCTCCGCGGTCGCCATGAAGCGCGGCGGCTTCGATCACAATAACTTTTATGGTGCCCAGTTCTACGGCCGTGTCGGCTATCACGATTTCGAGGGCATCACGCTCTATGCCGACGAACGCGGCCGCATGCTGGCGAGCCTCGGCGACAAGCACGTGCTGGTCCTGCGCAACCACGGGGTCGCGGTTTGTGAGCGCGATATCCCTACGACCTTCACCCTGCTATGGACCGTGCAGCGCGCCGCCGAAATTCAGTGCCGCGCGGGCTCGCTCGGCGGTGAGGACATCGTGCTCAGTGAATCGGTTCAGCAACGTTGTCGCGATGCGGTCCTGGACTTAGGCAGCGGCATGAAGGTGGCTCGACTGGTGTTCGATGCCACCGTGCGCCGCATGCGCGCGGCCGCTGCGTAGGCTTCCGTCGCGGGACACACCGCCGCCATCCGCATGCGCACGGTAGCCGCGTAGCCGCGTAGCCGTGGGATTTTCCCCCGACATAGTCGACCATTCCACCTACATCGCATATAAACGTTATTTAATTCAGCGTCTTATAGTGTTTATATAGAAACTACCATAGATTGACCGGTACCTAGATATTGAGGGATGGTGCGGCCATGGCTACGCCCGCTCGCTCAATGGCATCGCTGACTATTTCTTTCGGACTCGTCGCGATTCCGGTCAAGCTGTACTCCGCCACGGTTTCCTCCGAGCGGCTGGCATTCAATCTGCTGCGTCAAAAAGACGGCTCGCGGGTGAAACAGCAATACATTGCCGTGAATGACGGAAAGCTCGTGGAGCGTTCCGACATGGTCAAGGGCTATGAATTCGCCAAAGACCAATACGTCATGTTCAGCCCCGAGGAATTGAAGGCCTTGGAAGAATCGACCACGCACACCATCGACATCAGTGAATTTGTGCCGCTCGAATCGGTGGATCCCGTCTACTTCGACGGCACGTATTATTTGGCGCCCGATAAAGGCGGCGCCAAGCCTTACGCGCTGCTCGCCAGCGCGCTGCGCAAAGCACGCCAATGTGCAGTGGGGCGCTGGATATCGCGCGGCCAAGAACACATCGTCGTCATCAGGCCCATGGATGAGGGCTTGGCGATGCATCAGTTGCATTTCCAGGCCGAAGTTCGCAGCTTGAAGGAGCTGGGAGTCGAGGCCGCGCCGGTGTCGGAGCCCGAATTAAAGCTCGCCCAGCAGCTCATCGATCATTTGGCGGCTGCGCGGTTCGACCCCAACGAATTCGCCGATGAACACAAAGCGCGGGTCGAGGCGGCAATTCAGAAGAAAATCGAAGGCAAAGAGGTGTCCCTCGCTGAAGCGCCCGCCGGCCACAAAAGCGCCAATGTGATCGACTTGATGGAAGCTTTACGCGCAAGTATTGATGCGCGCGGACCGAAAAGCGGGGATCTCAGAGAACGTAAGGCGCCAAAACGTGCGGCAACTCCAGGGGCATCCCGCAAAACCGCTCGACGATGACATGCATGCCTACCATGCGAAGGATCTTAAGCGTCTATGTGGGTTGCCGGCGTCACAGATTCGCGCCCTGGCGCGCGCGGGACATATTCAGCCCGTAAAGCGTCGTGGGCGGCTCCATTATGGCTTTCAAGACCTCGTGGTGTTGCGCACCGCGAGTGCGTTACGCGCGGCCAACATTTCTTCGCAACGGATCAATCGTACCTTGCAGAAGTTGCGCGACGCGCTCCCCACCGGGGCGGCGCTCCATCAAATGTCGCTCACAGCGCTAGGCAATACGATTGCCATACGCGAAGGGCCCACGTTGCGCGAATCGGATTCCGGTCAGTATGCCCTGGCGCTCGAGATCATCGAGACGAAGGGCGAACTGCATGTGATTATCCGGCACGACGCGGCAGTGCTGACCGACAATTCAGCAGACGATTGCTTCGCTAAGGCGCTGGCGCTGGAGGAAACCGACGCGCAAGCCGCGTACGCCGCCTACGAAGCGTGCCTGCATGCGGATCCAAGCCACACCGAGGCGCGCATCAACCTGGGCCGGTTGCTGCATCTCGCCGGACGCCTGGCCGACGCCGAGCAAATCTACCGCGCGGCACATCGGGCCGAGGCCTTTCTCGCATTCAACCTCGCCGTGCTGCTCGAAGACCTGGACCGGCAGTCCGACGCGATACTGAGCTATCGCGAAGCGCTCGCCCTCGATCCGCAATTGGCCGATGCGCATTTCAACCTCGCGCGGCTCTACGAAGGAATTCAAGACGAGAAGGCCTCGTTGCGCCATCTGCTCGCGTACCGGCGCATGACCGATCAAGGGAGCACATGACAGTGGCAAAACACAGCCTTTCCACCTATCGGGCCAAGCGGGATTTCTCCAAGACCGCGGAGCCCAGCGGTGGAGCGCAGGATGCGTCCTCGCGCCGCCGGAGATTCGTCGTGCAAAAACACGCAGCCCGTCGATTGCACTATGACCTGCGCTTGGAATTCGGCGGCGTATTCAAATCCTGGGCGGTTACGCGCGGACCCTCGCTCGACCCGGCCGATCGGCGACTCGCGGTTGAGGTGGAGGATCATCCCCTCGACTACGGCGATTTCGAGGGCACCATCCCCAAGGGAGAATACGGCGGTGGCACTGTGCAGCTGTGGGACCGGGGGTACTGGAGTCCGCAAGGCGACAAATCGCCGGCAGTGGCCTTGAAAGAGGGCAATCTAAAATTTACGTTACAAGGTACGCGGCTACAGGGCAGTTGGGTCTTGGTGCGCATGCGCGGCGATGCTAAGGGAGGCAAAAGAAACAATTGGCTCTTGATCAAACACCGGGACGCGAGTGCCAAGCCGGGAGACGGCGATAGTCTGCTCAAGGAGGTTCGCTCCGCCGCTTCGGGCCGAACACTGGATGAGATCGCCGCCGGCAGCGGGAATTCCGCCGGCACCGGAGATAAGACTGCGCGAAAAATACCCATATTCGTCGAGCCGCAACATTGCAAACTGGTGGATCAACCCTCAAGTGAGTCCGGCTGGGCGCATGAAATAAAACTCGACGGCTATCGCGGCCAGCTCCGAGTGCATGGGGGTCGAGCGGCAATCCGTACGCGCGCGGGACTTGATTGGACCCAGCGCTTCGCCGCCATTGCCACCGACGCACATGCTCTGCCTGATTGTCTGATCGACGGGGAGATTGTGGCGCTCGATGGACAACAGCGGCCGAGCTTCGCTCTGCTGCAGGCCGCGCTGTCGAATGAGCGGTCCGAGGATCTCCTCTTCTTTGCGTTTGATCTGCTCTTTGAACAACGCGGAGGCTTGCGGGACCTGCGGGAGCTGCCGTTGAAAGAACGCAAAAGCCGCCTCGAGAAACTATTGAATGGCAAAAAG
>DATCDX010000060.1:0-14791 GCA_036510475.1 Steroidobacteraceae bacterium | reverse complement strand
TGCTCGCGGCTGAACCGCGTACCTTGGTGCTGTATGAATCGCCGTATCGGGTGCGCGACACGCTCGAAGACTGCGCATCGGCGTTCGGTGATGAGCGCAGCGCCACGGTGGCGCGGGAAATCACCAAACTGCATGAAACCGTGTATCGCGGTTCGTTGCGCGAGCTTGCGGCGCGTGCGCACGCCGATGCCGATTTCGAGCGCGGGGAAATCGTACTGCTCATCGCCGGCGCGCCGGCGCCGGCTGCGGCGGACGCCGATGGCGAGGGCGGCACGGGCGCGGGCGAGAGCGACGGCCACGGCGGCGCGCTGGACCGCGCGCTCGGGGCGCTGATGGCGGAGTTGCCGCTGAAACAGGCGGCGCGGCTCGCGGCGCAAATCACCGGCGCACGCGATAACGAGGCTTACAAGCGGGCGCTGCAACTCAAAGACGGTGCGTAAGAACGGCGCGCCAGCGCTAAAAAAAGCGAACGCGCGGCAACCACCTCAAAATTGGCGCCGCCGTCCACCCCGTTATCTTTCGGGGCCCTCTTAGTGCGCCGTTGACAGGGCGCGCCAGCGCTAATCAAGGCTCGCAATAATGCGCGCACCTGCGTATGGTGCGGCCCCAAGAGTCGGCCAGACAGTCGCTGTGTGCGCAAGCACAGAGAGGAAAGTCCGGGCTCCATAGGGCACGGTGCCAGGTAACGCCTGGGGGGCGCGAGCCCACGGAAAGTGCAACAGAAAGATACCGCCTAAGTGCCGCGCAAGCGGCGCCGGTAAGGGTGAAATGGTGCGGTAAGAGCGCACCGCGCGGGTGGCAACATCAGCGGCACGGCAAACCCCACCTGGAGCAAGGCCAAATAGGGAAGCACGCGGCGCTTATGGCCGCACCATGTGGCCCACATGAGGCTTCCGGGTAGGTCGCTTGAGGTGCGCGGCGACGCGCATCCTAGAGGAATGACTGTCCAAGACAGAACCCGGCTTAACGGCCGACTCTTTTTTAGCGCTGACGCGCCCTGTTAACGGGGTGAGGACACCCCGTCCGAGAGCCGATGGTGTCGGAGCGTACTTGCGGGGCGTTGCGCGGCATCTTGCAGAGACCGGATCGCGGCAGCTTCGCTGCGCGAGGACGAAGAACCCGGGTTGTGCGGACGCTGGCGCGGCTTTCGCAGCGTGATCGCCGATCTTCGCCGAAGATCGCGGGTTTTCGCTCTTGTAGAAATTTTTACATAAATCTCCTAACAGCTTGATTCGGCACGGACTCATCGCCGGGCTGTCGTGCGGCTGTACGAAATGTGACCTAAGTCACTGTCGGGTCGGGGTTTTTTTAACTTAAGGCGTTGACAGTGCGTCCTGGCGCTCCCTATAGTGGTGCCCGGTGGGAAATTGTGGGGGAGAATGGGTCGTCAGACCCATCCAGTACATGTTTCGGGGCGCCAATAAGCTAACTCTCGATGTCAAAGGCCGGATGGTCATGCCCACCCGCTATCGGGAGCGGCTGCAGGAGCGTTGCGGGGGCAAATTGGTGGTTACGGTCGACAAGGACCAATGCCTGCTGATCTACCCCCTGCCGGATTGGGAAGAGATCGAGCGGAAATTGATGCGTTTGCCGACCTTGAACCCGCAGGCCAGGCGCTTGCAGCGGCTGATGGTCGGGCACGCCACGGATTTGGAGCTGGACGGGCATGGACGCGTGCTGCTGCCGCCGAGCTTGCGCGAGTACGGCCTGTTGACGCGCGACGCCGTGCTGATCGGCCAGGGAGTGCGGTTCGAATTGTGGGACGAGGCGCGGTGGAACGAACGGCGCGACGAATGGCTGGCGAGCGAGGATAGCGCCACCGATCTGCCCGCCGAACTTGAAACGCTGTCTCTATAACCGGTCGGCGCGGTGAGCGAAACGGCAACTCGGCACACGCCGGTCCTGCTACCGCAGGTACTGGCCGCGTTGAACATACGGGAGAGTGGCACCTACATGGACGCCACTTTTGGTCGGGGCGGACATGCAGGGGCGATTTTGGAGAAGCTCATCGCGAACGGCCGCTTGCTATGCCTGGACCGCGATTCGACGGCCATATCGACCGCCAGTACCCGCTTCGCTGCCGATCCTCGCGTGACTGTTTTCCTGGCCCCGTTTTCCCGTTTAGGGGTATGTGCGGACCAGGTCGAACCGGGTCTCAAGCTCGATGGCATCCTGTTTGATCTGGGTGTGTCCTCACCGCAGCTCGACGATGCGATACGCGGTTTCAGCTTCATGCAGGACGGGCCGCTCGACATGCGGATGACGCCGGGGGTCGGTGCCAGCGCCGCCGATGTGGTCAATGGCGCGCCGTTGAACGAACTGATACGGATCTTTCGCGAATACGGCGAAGAGCGCCTGGCACCGCGCATCGCGCGCGCCATCGTCAAGGATCGGGAAGCGCGGCCCTTCGAGCGCACCTTGCAGCTCGCCGAGATGATCGCGCGGGTGGCCCACAGCCGCGAAACCCACAAGCATCCGGCCACCCGCGTTTTCCAGGCGCTACGCATTCATGTGAACGATGAGCTGCACGAGATCGAAGTCGCGCTCGATGCGGCGCTGGCGCGCTTGGCGCCGCACGCGCGTCTGGCGGTGATCAGCTTCCATTCGCTCGAGGATCGCATGGTCAAGCGGTTCATGCGCCGTCATGCGCTCGCCGATCCCATGTATGCCGGCCTGCCGCACATGCCGGCGCATGCACGCCCAAAACTCAAGCTCGTCGGCAAATCCATCCAGGCGGATGCCGATGAAATCGCCGGCAACCCGCGCGCGCGCAGCGCGCGCCTGCGCGTCGCCGAACGCCTCGGCCCGCGGATGGGCCCAGGAATCGAGCCAGGAATCGATCAAGGACTCGCCGCATGAAACACCGCCGCTGGTTGCCGCTGCTACTGCCCTTGTTGTGGTTCGCCGTGCTGGGCACGGCGGTGCAGGTGATTTACGCGCGGCACCAGGCGCGCGATATGTTCGTGCACCTAGAGAAGCTCAATGCCGAGCGCGACAACCTGGAAATGGATTGGGGACGGCTGCAATTGGAGCAGAGCTATTGGTCCTCGCACGCCTTCGTCGAGCGGGTGGCCGACACGAAATTGCAGATGAGTCTGCCGCAAATGCGTGATGTGCGGATCGTGCGGCCGTGAAACCGCGCTTAAGCGACAACGACGCTCAGGCGAAGCGCTATCGCTGGCGCGCGGCGTTGGTGTTGGCGCTGGTGGTCGCGGGTGCCGTCGGGCTGGTGGCGCGCGCGATGGAGCTGCAGTTGGTCGATCATGGTTTTCTCGCCAAGCAGGGTGACGATCGTTCCATGCGCGTGGTCAAGATCGCCGCCCATCGCGGCGAAATCATGGACCGCAACGGTGAGCCGCTGGCGGTCTCGACGCCGGTCGACAGCGTCTGGGCCAATCCGCAGGAACTGAACGAGAACATTGATCAACTGCCGAAGCTCGCGAAGGCGTTGAAAGTGGATCAGCAATCCCTGGCGCGCCGGGTCACCAGCAATCTCGACCGTGAGTTTCTCTACCTGGTGAGGCACATGCCCCCCGAGCAGGCGGCGCGCATCAAGGCGTTGGGAATTCCGGGCGTGTACCTACTGCGCGAGTATCGCCGTTACTACCCCGCGGGCGAAGTCGCGGGGCATGTGGTCGGCTTCACCACCATCGATGACAAGGGTCAGGAAGGCCTCGAGCTCGACTACGATCAATTGCTGAACGGCGAAGATGGCGCGAAGCGCGTGATCCAGGACATGTATGGGCACTATGTGCAAAATGTCGAGAGCATCCGCGCGCCGCGGCCGGGCGGGGATCTCGTCACCAGCATCGACCTGCGCATTCAATATCTCGCGTACCGTGAACTCAAAGCGGCGATGCAGGAGTACCGCGCGCGCGCCGGCTCCATCGTCGTCCTCGACGTCGATACGGGTGAAGTGCTGGCGATGGTCAATCAACCGTCGTTCAACCCCAATGACCGCGACCAGCTGAAACCCGAGCTATATCGCAATCGCGCGGCCACCGACATTTTCGAACCGGGCTCCAGCGTCAAACCCTTCATCATGGCGGCCGCGCTCGCCTCCGGACAGTATCGTCCCGACAGCGTGATCGACACCTCTCCCGGGTTTTTGAAAGTCGGCAGCAAGATTGAGGAGGATGAGCATGATCTGGGCAGCATCGATCTGGCGACGATCTTGGCGAAGTCCAGCAACGTCGGCACCGCGAAGGTGGCGCTGTCGCTGAAGCCCGAAGAGATCTGGAGCACGCTCACGGCCTTAGGATTGGGCCAGGTGACGGGCAGCGGTTTTCCAGGCGAGTCGGCCGGCATGCTGAGCAATTACTCGCACTGGCGTCCGGTCGGCATCGCGACGCTGTCGCATGGCTACGGACTCTCGGTGACTCCGCTGCAGCTGGCGCATGCCTATGCGACCATCGGCGCGAGCGGCGTGAGGCGGCCCGTTACCTTTGAGCGAGTCACGGGGCCGGTGCCGGGGGTGCAGGCCTTGGACCCCAAGGTGGCGCACGAGCTGGTGCAGCTCATGGAGCAGGTGGTCGAAAAAGGCGGCACCGCGACGCGCGCCGCACTCATCGGTTACAAAGTGTCCGGGAAAACCGGCACCGCGTTTAAATCAATCGCGGGCGGCTATTCCACCGACCGGATCATGGCGGTATTTGCCGGCTTGGTGCCGGCGTCGCACCCGAAACTGGCGACTGTGGTGGTGATCGACGAACCGAGCCGGGATGTGCACGAGGTCGGCACCCTGGCCCAGGGCGGCACGGTGGCCGCGCCGGTATTTGCCAAAGTGATGTCAGGCGCCTTGCGGCTGCTCGACATCGCACCCGACGACTTGCAGAACGTGCCGGCGGCGACGCTGGTGCGGGCGAGCGATACCGAATGAGCGCCTCACTCATGTGGCTGCTCGATGGCATCGCGGCAGTGCCCGGCGGCGACGCCGGCGGTGGCGGTGGCCATGGCGGCAGCAGCGGTGGGGGCGGGATCGGCGTTGGCGGCGCGCAGATTACGGATTTGACGCTCGACAGCCGCGAGGTCCACGCGGGGAGTTTGTTTTTCGCGTTGGCCGGCCACACCCCACGCGGCGGTCATACGACACACGGTCTTGAATTCGCCGCGGACGCGGCCGCGCGCGGCGCCGCTGTGGTGCTGTGGGAGCCGGTCGGCGATGCCGCGCCGCCGGCATTGCCGGCGGGCGTGTACGCGGCGGCGGTGCCGCAATTGAGTTCGCTGGTGGGACGCATCGCCGATCGCTTCTTCAACTGGCCGTCGTCGCAGCTGCGCATCACCGGCATCACCGGCACCAACGGCAAGACCACCTGCGCCTATTTATTGGCGCAATGTCTCGACCGGCTGGGGGCGCGGGCCGCCTACATCGGCACGTTGGGTCAAGGGCGCATCACGGCGCTCGCCGCGCCGATGCTCGCGCCGTCCACGAAGCCAACGTCCACGTCGCTCACGACGCCAACGACGCCAACGACGTCGATGCTGGCGGCGCCAACGTCCACGGCGCCCACGCACACGACGCCCGATGCCATCAGCTTGCACCGAGAACTTGCCGGCCTGCGCGCCGCCGGGGTGCGCGAAGTGGCGCTGGAAGTCTCCTCGCATGCGCTCGATCAGCATCGCATCGACGGCGTGCGGCTGCACACGGCAGCATTCACGAATTTGAGCCGCGATCACTTGGATTATCACGAATCGATGGCCGCGTACGGTGCGGCCAAGGCGCGCTTGTTCGAAGTTCCTGGGCTGCAACAGGTGGTCGTCAACATCGGCGACGCCTTCGGCCGCGATCTGGCGCAGAAGCTTGCGTCGAGCTTGCCGCTTACGGCCGTTTGGTTGGGACGAGATGCTTTGGGGTGGTTAGCCGAGCGGACCGTGCACGCCGATGAGGTGGCTGCCAGTGCCTCGGGGATATCGTTGTCACTCGACGGCAGCTTCGGCAAGCAGTCGCTCGACACGCGCTTGTTGGGCCGCTTCAACGCCGAGAATGCCTTGGTGGTCATCGCCTGTCTTACGTCCCTGGGTGTCACGCTCAAAGACGCGGCCGGCGCGTTGGCGCAATGCACGGCACCGCCGGGGCGCATGCAGGTGGTCGGCCCGGTGGCGAGCGATGCGGGGACCCGGGCTGCCGGGCCGCGCGATGCAGCTACGCGCGAGCCAACGATGCGCGGCCAACCGATGGCGGTGGTCGACTACGCGCATACCCCCGATGCGCTCGCCAAGGCGCTCGGCGCCTTGCGCGAGCACTGCCGCGGCAAGCTGTGGTGCGTATTCGGTTGCGGAGGCGATCGGGATCCTGGAAAGCGCCGGATGATGGGAGCCGTTGCCGACGAACTGGCGGATGAAATCATCGTCACCGACGACAATCCCCGCTCCGAAAATCCACAGGCGATCACGCGGGCGATCGAGGCCGGCATCAAATCGCGCAGTGTGCGCGTGATTCATGACCGCGGCGAAGCCATCGCCACGGCGCTGCGGCAGGCGTCGCCGCTCGATGTGGTGTTGATCGCGGGCAAGGGTCACGAGGACTATCAGATCTACGGTGAGACGCGGCGCAAATTCAGCGATGTGCTGGAAGCGCAGCGCTGCCTAGGCTTAGGCGTGAGCGCGGCGGTGAGCAGCAGTCTGTGTCGGGGAACCGCATGAAGCGCACGTTGCTTGACGCAGCGCAGGCGACAGGCGGCCGTTTGGTCGGTGAGGATCACCCGTTTGGCGCGGTGGCCACCGACAGCCGTACCTTGGCTCCCGGTGCGCTGTTCGTCGCGCTGCGCGGTCCGAATTTCGACGGTGCGGAGTTCGTCGAGGCGGCGGCGGCGCGCGGCGCCATCGGCGCCTTGGTCGAGCATCCCGTGAGCCATGCGTTGCCGCAGGTGGTGGTGCCGGACGCGTTGCGCGCGCTGCAAAGCCTAGGAAAAGCTTGGCGCGCACAGTTCACGCTGCCCATCGTGGCGGTGGCCGGCAGTAACGGCAAGACCACGGTCAAGGAAATGATCGCCGCCATTTTGTCGCGCATGGGTGCGTGCATGGCGACCCATGGCAACCTCAACAATCACATCGGCGTGCCGGTGACGCTGATGCGCCTGGAGTCCTCGCATCGCAGCGCGGTGGTGGAAATGGGCGCGAATCGCATCGGCGATGTGGCGGAGCTGGCGCGCTTGACGCAGCCGACGGTGGGTCTGATCACCAACGCCGGCGCTGAACATCTGGAGGGCTTCGGCAATTTGGATGGCGTCGCGCAGGGTGAGGGCGAGATGGTGTCCTGCCTTGCCGCCGATGCGGTGGCGGTGATCAATGCGGATGACGCCTACGCCGGCTATTGGCGCGGAGTGGCCACGGCGCGCCGCGTCATCACGTTCGGCGTGCATGCGGCGGCGGATTTCACCGCGAGCAATGCGGTGCTGGGAATCGAACGCGGTGAGTTCGCCACGCGCTTCACGCTGCGTTGTCCGCTCGGGGAGGGGCAGATCACGCTGAAGGCGGGCGGCGCACACAACATCGGTAATGCGTTGGCGGCCGCCGGCGCGGCGAGCGCGGCCGGCGCGACGCTTGCGCAAATCGCCGCAGGCTTGGCCGACTTTCGGGCGGTCGCGGGACGCTTGCAGCTGAAGGCCGGCGCGCGCGGCAGTTGGATCATCGATGATTCCTACAACGCCAATCCGAGTTCGGTGCGCGCCGGCTTGGAAGTGCTGCGATCGCTGCCGGGCGCGACCTGGCTGGTGCTGGGCGATATGGCGGAGCTCGGCGAGTACGCTGAGGATAGTCACGCGCACATGGGCGCCTACGCGCGAGATTGCGGCATCAAACGATTATTCGCCTTGGGGCCGCAGAGCTCGCGCGCGGTCGAGACCTTTGGGCTGGGCGGCGAATGGTTTGCGGACGTGGAGTCCTTGATCCGGCGACTACAATCGGAGCTGGCGCCGGGCGTGACCGTGTTGATCAAAGGTTCGCGCATCAATCGCCTGGAGCGAGTGGTGCAAGCGCTCGCCGGCGGCGCAGGTGCGGGTCCGATGATGAGAGCGAGCTAGCCGCCGTGCTGCTGCACCTCACCGAATATCTCGCGAGGTACTACACGGGCTTCCACGTGTTTCAGTACCTGACGTTGCGCGGCATTCTCGCGGCAATGACCGCGCTGGCGATGGCCTTGTTCATCGGTCCGCCCATGATCGCGAAGCTGGCCAAGTATCAGATCGGCCAGCGCGTGCGCAGCGATGGTCCGCAATCGCACTTGCAGAAGTCCGGAACGCCGACGATGGGCGGTGTGCTGATCCTGGTGGCGATGATCATCAGCACACTGTTGTGGGCCGATCTGTCCAGCCGCTTCGTATGGATACTCCTCGCGACCACGTTGGGCTTCGGCGTCATCGGCTTCTATGACGACTATCTGAAGCTGGTGGTGGGCAACTCCAAGGGCCTCAAGGCGCGTTACAAGTATCTGGCGCAGTCGGTGGTGGGATTGGGAGCGGCCTTGGCGCTGCATGGACTGCATCAATCCGCCGCCGAAATCTCGCTGTACGTGCCCTTCTTCAAGAGCGTGGCCGTGCCCATGTCCATGGCGGGATTCATCGCTCTGTCCTATTTCGTGATCGTCGGCACCAGCAACGCCGTGAATTTGACCGACGGCCTCGACGGACTCGCCATCATGCCGGCGGTGATGGTGGCGGCGGCCTTGGGCGTTTTCGCCTATGCCACCGGCAACTTCCGCTTCGCCGCCTATCTGCAGATCCCGTACATCCCGGGCGTGGGCGAAGTGCTGATCTTCAGCGCCACCTTGGTGGGGGCGGGCTTGGGCTTCCTGTGGTTCAACTCCTATCCGGCGCAGGTGTTCATGGGCGATGTGGGCGCGCTGGCGATCGGCGCCTCGCTCGGCACCACCGCCGTCATTGTGCGCCAGGAAATCGTGCTGTTCGTCATGGGCGGCGTGTTCGTGCTGGAGACCGTCTCGGTGATGCTGCAGGTGGCATCGTTCAAGCTCACGGGCAAGCGCATATTCCGCATGGCGCCCATCCATCATCATTTCGAACTTAAAGGTTGGGCGGAACCGAAAGTCATCGTGCGTTTCTGGATCATCAGCTTCTTGTTCGTGTTGGCGGGCCTTGCAACCTTGAAGATCCGCTGATGCGCAGCGTCGTGGTCGGACTCGGCAAGACGGGCGCCTCGTGCATCAGGCACCTTACCAAGCGCGGAGTCGCCCTCAGCGCCACGGATACGCGCCGCGCGCCGCCCGGGCTCGCCGAGCTCGGCGATCTCGCGGATTCCATCGACTTAAGGCTCGGTGGCTTCGACCTGTCGCTGCTCGAGGGGGCATCGCAGCTGTTGATGTCACCCGGCGTATCGCTCGAAGAACCCATCGCTCAAGCGGCGCGGCAGCGGGGCATTGAAGTGCTGGGCGATGTGGAACTGTTCGCGCGCGCCGCGCGTGCGCCGGTGATCGGCATCACGGGCACCAATGGCAAGAGCACGGTCACGACGCTGGTGGCGCGCATGGCGCAGGCCGCCGGGCGCCGGGTGCTGGCCGGCGGCAACCTGGGCGTACCCGCGCTCGACCTACTGGAACTGCCCACGCCCGATCTGTACGTGCTGGAGCTGTCGAGCTTTCAGCTGGACACCACCTGGTCGCTCAAGCTTAAGGCCGCGGTGGTGCTCAACGTCAGCGCTGATCACCTGGATCGCTATGCGTCGGTGGCGGCGTATGCGCGCGCCAAGGCGCGGATTTTTGCACAGGCGGCGACCATCGTGCTGAATGCCGACGACCCGCTGGTCGCGGCCATGCGCCCCGCGGATGCGACGCGGCGAACGGTGACGTTTTCCATCGAGCGCCCGGATGCCGATTACTCGCTGCTGCGCGCGGGCTCGCAGACGCTGCTGGCGCGCCGCGGCGTGGCGCTGTTGGACACCGCGCGCATGAAAATCACCGGGCTGCACAATGCCGCCAATGCGCTGGCGGCGCTGGCGTTGGGCGAGGCGGTGGGATTGCCCATGGCCGCCATGCTCGGCGCGCTCGAAGCTTTCCTCGGTCTGCCGCACCGCTGCGAGTGGATCGCCGACATCGACGGCGTGCACTTTGTCGATGACTCCAAGGGCACGAACGTGGGGGCGACCATCGCCGCCGTCGCCGGCATGCCGGGACCGCTGGTGATCATCGCGGGAGGTCAGGGCAAGGGCCAGGATTTCTCGCCGCTGGCCGAGGCCTTTCGCGGCAAGGTGCGCCGCGTGATTTTGATCGGCCGGGATGCACCCGCCATCGCCGGGGCGCTGGATGGCGTCTGCGCCACCGAGACCGTGGCGGCGGTGGGCGGTGAGGCTGTGGTGGACGGCGGGACTGTGGTTGGCGACGGGACTGAGGCCGGCGCCGGCGCCATCGGCGGCGGGGCCGCCGCGGTCATGCAGGCGGCGGTGGCCGCCGCGGCGCGCGCCGCACGCCCAAGCGATACGGTGCTGCTGTCGCCGGCCTGCGCCAGCCTCGACATGTTTCAGAACTATGGGCATCGCGGCGAAGTCTTCGCCGGCGCTGTGCGGCAGCTGGCCGCTATGCGAGAGCCCGCCGCCGCGCCGCAACCGGGCGCGGTGCGATCACTCCAGGGTGCGCCATGAACACGGCCACCATGTCCTATGGGGTGCGGGCGCGCGAACGCATGCCCTTCGCCTGGGACTACGTGACCTTGGGCCTGGTCGCGAGCTTGCTGTTGGTGGGCCTGATCATGGTCACGTCGGCGTCCATGGCGATCGCCGCGCGTGATTTTGGCGATCCGTTCTATTTTCTCGAGCGGCAGTTCATTTTCAGCGTGGTCGGCGTGCTGTTCGCCTGGGTGCTGACCCGCATACCGGCCGAGCTGTGGGACAAGTACAGCCTGCCGTTGCTGTGCTTCGGCTTGCTGCTGCTGCTGCTGGTGCTGATTCCGGGCATCGGTGCGATGGTCAACGGCGCGCGCCGCTGGCTGCGCATGGGGCCGGTGAATTTCCAGGTCTCGGAACTCGCCAAGGTGTTGGTGCTGATCTGGGTGTGCAGCTACTGCGTGCGCAAACGCGAAGAGCTCGAACAAACGCTGCCGGGCTTGGGCAAGCCGGTCGGCCTGTTGACCGTGGCGGCGTTGCTACTACTGCTGGAGCCGGACTTCGGCGCTGCCACGGTGCTGTTCGCCACCGGCTTTGCGGTGCTGTTCGTGGCCGGCGCGCGCCTGCGCTTTGTGCTGCTGCTGGTCACGGTGGTCGCCTTGGCGTTCGCCGTGCTGGCGTTGACCTCGGCCTACCGGCTGAAGCGTCTTACCGGATTTTTGCACCCTTGGGACGATCCTTTCAACGGCGGATTTCAATTGACCCAGTCGCTGATCGCCATCGGCCGCGGTGCCTGGTTCGGTGTCGGTCTCGGCAGCAGTGTCCAGAAATTGTTTTACCTGCCTGAGGCGCACACCGACTTCGTGTTCGCGGTGATGGCCGAGGAACTGGGCCTGGCCGGCGTGCTCGGCGTGATCGGCCTGTTCGTGGCGCTGGTGTGGCGGTCGTTCCAGATCTCGCGCATGGCGTCGCAGGCGGGATTGCGTTTCCAATCGTATCTGGCGTTGGCCTTCGGCGTCTGGCTAGGTCTGCAGGCCATCGTGAATATCGGCGTCAACATGGGTGTGCTGCCGACCAAGGGTTTGACGCTGCCGCTCTTGAGCTACGGCCGCAGCAGCTTGTTGGTAAGCCTGGCGTGGATCGGCGTGTTGCTGCGGATCTATCACGAGGTCAAGTGCAGCTCGCGTTCGGCGGTGATGCGCATCCCGGGTGGACCTCGATAATGAGCGCACAGACCTGCACTGGCCCCATTCTCATCATGGCGGGCGGCACCGGCGGCCATGTGTTCCCGGCGCTGGCGGTGGCCAATGTGCTGCGCGATCGCGGCGTCGCCGTGGTGTGGCTGGGGGTGCCGGGCAGCATGGAATCGCGCTTGGTGCCGGCACAGGGTTTTCCCATCGAGTGGGTGCGGGTCGCGGGAATCCGCGGCAAGGGCGCCTTGGCGTGGCTGCTGGCGCCGGTCGCGATAGCCAAAGCGGTGGCGCAGTGTTTACGCGTACTGCGCCGGGTGCGGCCGCGCTCGGTGTTGGGCGCCGGCGGCTATGTGAGCGGGCCGGGAGGCATCGCCGCGTGGCTGCTGCGCATACCGTTGTTGATCCACGAACAGAACGCCATCGTCGGCATGACCAACCGCTGGTTGGCGCGATTGGCGACGCAGGTGCTGGAAGCATTTCCGGGGAGTTTCGCGCCGCGTGTGCACGCGCGCGCCATCGGCAATCCGGTGCGCGCCGACATCGCGTCGCTGCCCGCGCCCGGCACGCGCTTCGCGGGCCGCGAGAGCCGCTCGCGGCTTCTGGTGTTCGGCGGCAGCCAGGGCGCACAACGGCTGAATACGATAGTGCCGCTGGCGCTCGCGCGCCTGGCGCCCGAGCAACGTCCGCAGGTTCGGCATCAAACCGGTGAGCGCGGCCTTGCGTCGGCGCGCAACGCTTATGAGCAGGCGCAGGTCGATGCCGACGTCATGCCCTTCATCGACGACATGGCCGCGGCCTACGCCTGGGCCGACCTCGCGGTGTGCCGCGCCGGCGCCATGACGATCGCCGAATTACAGGCTGCGGGCTTGGGTGCGATCTTCGTGCCGCTGCCGGTGGCCACCGACGATCATCAGACCAAGAACGCCGAGGTCATGGTGAGGAGCGGCGCCGCGCGCGTGATCCAAGAACGCGATCTAACCGCGCCGGCCTTGGGCGACTCGATCGGCGAACTGCTCGCCGACCGGCCGCGCCTGCTCAAAATGGCCGAGGCCGCCCGCAGCGCGCGCATCATCGATGCGGCGGCACAGCTCGCCGATCTATGCATGGCGGCCGGAGCGAGCGCATGAGCGAGCGCGCCCCCTTGAACGATCGCACGCAGCCCAACGATCGCACGCAGCCGAACGATTGCGCGCAGCCGGCGGATCGCGCGCAGCCCCGCGACCGCACCCGCATGGACGACCGCATGCGGCGCATTCATCTCATTCACATGGTCGGCATCGGCGGCAGCGGCATGGGCGGCATCGCCGAGGTGCTGCTCAACTTGGGCTACCAGGTACAGGGTTCGGACTTGAAGTCGAATGCGGTGACGCAGCGCCTGGCGCGCCTGGGCGCGGCAATTTTCGCCGGCCATGCGGCGGCTCACTTGGGCAATGCGGACGTCGTGGTGGTATCGAGCGCGGTGAACCGCAGTAATCCGGAAGTCGCGGCGGCGCTGGCGAAGCGCATCCCGGTGGTGCCGCGCGCGGAAATGCTGGGCGAACTCATGCGCTTTCGCTACTCGGTCGCGGTCGCGGGCACGCACGGCAAGACCACGACCACGAGCTTGGTGGCGAGTCTGCTCGCCGAGGGCGGCCTCGATCCGACTTTCGTGATCGGTGGCCGTCTGAAAAGCGCCGACAGCAATGCGAAGCTTGGTGCGGGCCGCTACCTGGTGGCCGAGGCTGACGAGAGCGACGCCTCGTTCATGCACTTGCAGCCCATGATCGCCATCGTCACCAATATCGACAACGATCACCTGGCGACACACGACGGCGATTTCTCCAGGCTCAAGCAGAGCTTCGTCGACTTTCTGCACAATCTGCCGTTCTATGGCCTCGCCGTGCTGTGCGTCGACGATGCACAGGTGCGCGGTATTCTGGAGGCCGTGGGGCGGCCGTTCGTAACCTACGGTTTCGCCGAGGGCGCCGACATTCGCGCGGTGGATGTCGAACGCAAGGGGCTGCAATCGCAGTACCTGGCGCTGCGCGCCGATCATCCGCCGCTCAAGCTCACCGTCAACTTACCGGGCCGGCACAATGTCTTGAATTCACTGGCGGCGGTGGCGGTGGCCACTGAGCTTGGCATCCTCGATGCGGCCATTGCGCGCGGCTTAGCCGGGTTTCAAGGCATCGAGCGCAGGCTGCAACTGATTGGAGAAATCAAATGGCCGGGTGGGAGCGCACCGCTGGTGGACGACTATGGCCATCATCCCACGGAAGTGGCGGCGACTCTCGATGCCGTGCGGCAGGGCTGGCCCGGGCGGCGCTTGGTGCTCGCCTTCCAACCGCATCGCTACACGCGCACCCGCGATTTGCTGGACGACTTCGGGCGCACGTTGAGCGAGTGCGACGTGCTGCTGGTGACTGAGGTCTATGCGGCGGGCGAAGCGCCCATCGCCGGCGCTGACGGGCGGGCCATTTGCCGCGCGGTGCGCACGCGCGGTCATGTCGAGCCGGTGTTCGTCGAGCGCGTCGATGAGCTCGCCGATGGTTTGCGCAGCGTGTTGCGTGACGGCGATATCGTGCTGACCATGGGCGCCGGCAACATCGGCGCGGTGGCGCTGGAATTGATAGGCCGCTTGGCCAAGGGAGCCGCGGTATGAACGCGCAGCGCTCGCTCGATCTGGCACCTGAATTCAATGCGCGAGTGCTGCGCGACGTGCCCATGTCGAAACACACCTCATGGCATGCGGGTGGTCCTGCGGACCTGTACTTCGCGCCGCGCGACATCGTGGATCTGGCGGGCTTCATCCATCATCTGCCGGCGCAGATGCCGCTGTTGTGGCTGGGACTCGGCAGCAATCTACTGGTGCGCGATGGCGGCATCCGTGGTGCTGTGGTGGCGACGCACGGGGGCTTGAGCGCGCTGGAGCGCATGAGCGCCACCCTCATTCGCGCCGAGGCCGGCGTGCCCTGCGCGCGCATCGCCAAGCAGTGCGTGAAGTGGGGTTTGGGGCCCGCTGAATTCTTCGCCGGCATTCCCGGTACCTTGGGTGGAGCGCTGGCGATGAA
>DATCDX010000059.1:0-16335 GCA_036510475.1 Steroidobacteraceae bacterium | reverse complement strand
GGTGGTGTCGTCAGCGTCTGCGTCGTCAGTCGGGATTTCCCCGTCCGGAACGATCGGCAGGTCGCGCACAGCACGCACGGGCAGGGGCTCCTGCTCGAAGCGTAGTTGCGGGTCTTCCATGTCACGGATTTCCGACAGCGGCGGCAGTTGATCCAGCGATTTCAGGTTGAAGTAGTCGAGAAAGGCCCGGGTGGTGCCGAACAGCGCCGGCTTGCCTGGCACGTCGCGATAACCGACCACGCGGATCCATTCACGCTCCTCCATCGTCTTGATGATGTTGGTGGACACCACCACGCCGCGGATCTGCTCGATCTCGGGGCGGGTGATCGGCTGGCGATAGGCGATCAGCGCCAGCGTTTCCAGCAGCGCGCGCGAATAACGGCTGGGCTTTTCGGTCCACATCCGGGTGATCCACGGGTGCACTTCCTGGCGCACCTGATAGCGAAAGCCGGAGGCGACCTGCTTGAGCTCGATGCCGCGGCCGGCGCAGTCATCGGCCAGTGCTTCCAGCACCCTGGCAATCTGCCCGTGATCGACATCGTCGGCTTCGTTGAACAGGTCGCCCAGCTGATGAACGGTCATCGGCTGGCTGGAGGCCAGCAAGGCGGCCTCGATAATCGGTTTGAGTTGCTCGATCTGCATAAGCCTTAGGTCGGATGCCGATTCAATGGGTGCAGGTTCATTCGTTGGACGATTCAACAAATGCCGGTTCGCCCGGTTGCGTGTCGTCTGTCGCGGCGTCAGCGGCTGCTTCGGGCTGGCTTGCCTTTGCCTTCAGGTAGATCGGTGCCAGCGATTTTTCCTGAACAATTTCCACCAGCATTTCCTTGGCCAGTTCCAGCATCGCCAGGAACGTCACCACGATGCCGTAGCGCCCCTCGCTGATGTCGAACAAGCTCTCGAAACGATGAAAACTGTTGTCGTCGAGCCGACTCAGCAGTTCACCCATGCGCTGGCGCACGCTGAGCGCTTCGCGCCTGATCGCGTGATGCCCGAACAATTCGGCCCGGTGCATCACCTCTTTCAGCGCCAGCAGCAATTCGTGCAGTTCCAGCGGCGGCGGCATCTTGATCACGTTGCGTTCGCCCACCTCGGCGTGCACCGACACGGTGTCGCGCTCCAGCCGGGGCAGCGCCTCGATGTCTTCCGCCGCCCGCTTGAACCGCTCGTATTCCTGCAAACGCCGTACCAGTTCGGCACGAGGATCTTCTTCCAGCCCTTCCTCGATCGGCGGCCGTGGCAACAGCAGCCGCGATTTGATCTCGGCCAGGATCGCGGCCATCAGCAGATATTCGGCGGCCAGTTCCAGCCGCATCACATCGCGCATCAGCTCGATGTAGGTCATGTACTGCCGGGTGATCTCGGCGACAGGAATATCCAGAATGTCCAGGTTCTGCCGGCGGATCAGATACAACAGCAGATCCAGCGGCCCCTCGAATGCCTCGAGAATGACCTCAAGCGCGTCCGGCGGGATGTACAGATCCTGCGGCATCTGCAGCATCGGCTGGCCGCGCACGATGGCCAGTGGCATTTCCTGTTGTTGCGGTACCGACGCAAACGCGTCCTGCGTTATGGCGACCGGCTGAGACTCGATTGGCTCAGTACTCATCAATACATGTCGTTGGGCCGCGTTCAGCGGCTGGCAGTGCGTTCATCACGATCGGATTCATTCCCCCGTCGGTGCAACCCGTGGAATGTCCGTGCTCGGAACGTGGCGGTGAAGCGGCGTTCCCGGGTACAGCCCTGTCTTTCACAGCTTCAACCGAGACGCAGCGGGCGCCATCGTCGCGACGGGCATGATGAAGCCACTCGTCGGTGGTTCGATCAGGCGGGCCGCGAGCGACCATTGCGCACCAGCTCCGGGTTGTCAGCCACGGCAAACGCGCAAGTCAAGGGTGACGAATAGCGACGCCGTTGACTGTACAATTGGTCGGTTTGAGAGCATCGGGTGGGTACCACTGGTTGTCGGAAGTTACCGACAAACGTCTTTCCATGGCCCACGCGTGGATAAAGAGTAGCGACTGCGCGGCGACAAGTCCAGCAGTGGGGCTGCCTATTATCGGGTTTTCGTCCGGATGCGTCGTCGATGCGTGGCGATAAGTGACGTAATGTGTCTGTCTGGCGCATGACGACATCAGCTGCATGAACAGCGCGCGGTGCTTGGTCAGGATTCGCGTTGCGGGCCACAGCCGGCTGTATCGATGGGAGTTGATGCTGGCTTGCTCAAGAGCGGAAGCCGCAGGTGCCATGCGAGTGCGTGGAGGATAAGGGAAGGTGGATGTGTGCACGTGACCTCAAACGACGTGGTGGCACGCGGAATCCGGTTGGACATGACGGGCGCTGCCGCACTCTTCACGGGTATTTGAGCGCTGACAGTCCGGTTCGGTGGCTGGCATCGCTATTGCTTAGGCCTTGATGAGCAAGTAAAGACACGGCCATGTTTGCGATTACCTTGAGGCAAGCCGGCGGATTTCATGGGCAGGCCTGGATCAGCAGGACTGGGGCGCGGAGAGGTTTATGGGTGCGCCGACGAGTGACGTGCCGGAACGATTTCAGGATGATGTGATCAGCGTCCTTGCCAGTGGCAGGCGCAAGCGCAAAGGGAAGACATGACGATGACGATCGACAAAAATGAGTCGGGTGGTGGCGAGCCGGAACAACTGCGTCCGGCGCGCATGCAAATCGAAACGACGGTGCTGATGAGCCGCCGTGGCGAGTCGCACCCGACCGAACTGGTCGATATTTCAGCCACTGGGGCGTTGCTGCGGCGCCCGCTGGGCTGGTCCGGCGACGTGGGACAGAGCTGGGTGCTCGACATGATCTTCGGCCACAACCTGCATATCCATCTGGAAGCTGCGATCGCGCGCATTTCCGATCATTACATCGGCTTTTCTTATAGCCGCATCCCCGAGGACAAGCAGGTTCCGCTGTGGAATCTGCTGGGCGGTTATGCCGATATCCTGGAGTACTGGAAAGACGGTTGATGGCCATGCTGTCGCCGCATCGAAAACGGCCGCCTCAAGCGGGTGTTTCGGTTCTGGAGGAAGCTCAGGCGGGCGCCTTCTTCTCGTCGCGCAATTCGCGACGCAGGATCTTTCCCACATTGCTCTTGGGCAACGCATCGCGAAACTCGATCAGTTTGGGCCGCTTGTAACCGGTGAGGTTTTCGCGGCAGAACTGCCTAAGTTCCTCTTCCGTGAGGTTGGGGTCCTTGCGTACCACGAACAGCTTCACCACCTCGCCGGAATGCTCGTCCGGGACGCCGACGGCGGCTACTTCCAGCACGCCAGGGTGCTGCATCACGGCGTCCTCGACCTCGTTCGGATACACATTGAAGCCGGACACCAGAATCATGTCCTTCTTGCGGTCCACGATGTAGACCAGGCCCGTCTCGTCCATGCGACCGATATCGCCGGTGCGCAGCCAGCCATCGCTGCTTAAGACCTTGCTGGTTTCGCCCGGCTGATTCCAGTAGCCCTTCATGACTTGCGGGCCACGGATGCAGATCTCGCCGACTTCCCCGATCGCGAGCTGCCTGCCGTCATCGTCTTGAATACTGATTTCCGTCGAAGGAACCGGCAGGCCGATCGATCCACTGAAACGGGCACCGTCCACCAGCGGATTGATGGTGGCCACGGGTGAGCTCTCGGTCATGCCATAACCTTCGATGAGGGCGCAGCCGGTAACGGTTTGCCATTTTTCGGCGACCGCGCGCTGCACTGCCATGCCCCCGCCGAAGCTCATGCGCAACTGCGAGAAATCCACCTGGTCGAAACCCGGTGTATTCAACAAGCCGTTGAACAGGGTATTCACGCCGGTGATCGCGGTGAACCTGACGCTGGCCAGCTCCTTGACGAAGGCCGGCATGTCGCGCGGGTTGGTGATCAGGATGCTCTGCCCGCCGAAGCGTACGAAGATGAGGCAGTTACAGGTCAGCGCAAAGATGTGATACAGCGGCAGCGCGGTGATGACGATGCCCGCGCCGCGCTTTTCCAACGCCGGTTTGATCCAGGCGTTGGCCTGCAGCACGTTGGCCACCATGTTGCGGTGGGTGAGAATCGCCGCCTTGGCGACGCCGGTGGTGCCGCCCGTATATTGCAGGAAGGCGATATCCTCCGGCCCCAAGGTGGGGCGCTCGAGTTTGAGCCCAAGACCGCCCCCTAAGGCACTCTTGAAGGAAATGGCCCCGGGCATTTTCCATGCGGGGATCTGCTTGCGTACGTGCTTCAGCACGAAATTCACGATTAAACCGCGCGGCAGCCCCAACAGGTCGCCGATGCGCGTGACCAGCACATGCTTAAGATCGGTGCGCGGCAGCACCTCTTGCAGCACGTGCGCGAAATTCTCCACAATCACGATCGCTTTGGCGCCCGAATCCTTCAATTGATGTTCGAGTTCGCGGGCCGTGTACAGGGGATTGGTATTGACCACCACCATGCCGGCGCGCAAAACCCCGAACAGCGCGATCGGATACTGCAGGATATTGGGCATCATGAGCGACACGCGATCGCCCGGCGCGAAACCGGGCCTGTGCCGCAGCCAGGCCGCAAATGCCCGGCTCAGCTCGTCGAGCTGGGCGTAGCTCAAGGTCGCGCCCATGTTCGTATACGCGGGCTGTTGGCGATAGGCCGCGCAGGCTTCCTCGAACATGTCCCTGAGCGAGGCGTAGCTATCGGGATCGATATCCGCCGGCACGCCGGGTGGGTATTGCTTTAGCCAGGTTCGATCCAAACCGCTGCTCCTAATTTCAGTCCCGCGTGTATAGCACCGCTCCATGATGCCAGCAATGTGCCTGGCCGACCGGAGTAGACTCGCCGCATGGGACGGCATTCATGAGAATTTGGCGTTTGCTAGCCGTCGGCGCATACCTCGCGCTGAGCGGTTGCGTTTACGGTTATGGTCACTGTCTGTTCTTGCAGCCGGTCAAAAATACGCTGACGGGGCACATCCATTTTCGCAACTACCCGGCCGCTGACGGCTTGGATGATGTGCCCATATTGTCGCTGGATCGAACCGCGTACATATATGCCCCGGCGCAGAGCCGCCAGTGTATGCCCGCAAACGACCTGCAGCTGGTGGGGGTCGCTGACTTTCCGCAGGATGTCATCGAGAATTCGCATGTCTCCGTCAATGGGTCGTTGTTTCAAGCCGTGTCGGAGCGCCAGCACACGAGTTTTCTGATGAATGTAATCAGCATATTCCCGATCCACGCCCTCCACTAAGGGGCTCTTATACCCGCCCTGCGGGGGCGCTCATGGATATCGGATGGAGGGCGAATCGGTTTACAATTCGCCGGTCCAGAATCAAACCAGGGAGTGAACTTCTATGAAAAATACAAGGCTCTTAGGGCTCGTTGCGGCGCCCCTGCTGATGTTCGTGTTTACGCTGCCCGTGCAGGCCGCGACCTCAACCGATCCTGTCACCTGTAAAGATGGCACCACCTCCGCGACCACCGGGCGTGGCGCCTGCAGCGGTCATGGCGGCGTGCAGAAGGCCAGCAAAGCCAAGAAGGCGGAGGCTGCCGCGCCTGAACCTGCGGCATCCCCGGCCGCGCCGGCGATGTCCTCGGGGTCTGCGAAGACTTGCAAGGATGGCACGACCTCTACGGTGAGCGGCCGCGGCGCGTGCAGTGGCCACGGTGGTGTCCAAAAAGCGTCGAAGTCCAAGCATGCGACTGCCGAGACCACACCGGCTGCGGCTCCGGCAGCCGCCGAGGCCCCCGCCGCTGCTGCGGCTCCCGCAGCGGTAGCCGCCAAATCGGCGACGGCTTCGAAGTCGGCGCCGACCGAGACGGCCGGTAATACCGACCCGACCGGTGCCACGGCCAAGTGTAAGGACGGCACTTACTCGAAATCGCAGCACCACAGCGGGACTTGTTCGAAGCATGGTGGCGTCAGCGAATGGTTGACGGCCGGCAAGTAATCGCCGGATTGGGGCTTGAGCCTGCGTGACTTTAGCCATTGCGGCGGGCGGCGATCACTTCGCCGTCCGCCGTTTATTTGCGCAGCAGCGGTTTTAACGCCGGCCAGACATTTTCCAAGAGTTTCGGCTGGCCGGCGGCATTCGGATGAATCCCATCCGCCTGAATGAGATTCGGAAATAGGGCAATGCCGCTCAGCAGGAACGGCACCAGCGGCAATTTCTCCTCACGCGCCAAGTCGCTGTAAGCCTTGCGAAATTGCTCCGTGAAGTCCGGCCCGTAGTTGGGCGGCATGCGCATTCCCAGCAGCAGTACCCGCGCGCCGGCCGTCGCCGACAGGTGCGTCATTTGCTGCAAATTGGCGCGCATTTGCGCAACCGGCAGCGCTCGCAATCCATCGTTGCCGCCGAGCTCCAGGATGACGATTTTGGGATGATGCAATTCGAGCGCACGCGGCAGGCGCGCCAGGCCGCCGGCGGTCGTCTCGCCGCTGACGCTGGCATTGATGACCTGGTAACCGTACCCTAAGGTCTTGAGCCTCGTTTGCAGCAACGCCACCCAGCCCCGTTCGACATGCGCCAGTCCGTAGCCGGCGCTTATGCTATCGCCGAACACGAGAATCACCGGTGTTTCGGCTTTGGCCGAAACGGATGCGACAACCAATACGATCAGGACAAAAAGCCGTTTCATTGGCGCTCCTAAATGCAAGATTCACTCGTTCTCGAAGCCAAGAATGTATCCAAGACCGTGGCAAGTCCCGAGGGTCCCCTGACCATTCTCGCCGATGTGAGCCTCAGCGTGAGCAAAGGCGAGACTATTGCAATCGTCGGCGCCTCCGGTGCGGGCAAATCCACGTTGTTGGCGTTACTCGCGGGGCTCGATTCGCCGAGCACCGGCCAGGTGCTGATCGCAGGCACCGATCTGACGACGCTCGACGAGGACGGCCGAGCCGCCATCCGCGGCCAGCATGTGGGTTTCGTGTTTCAGTCATTCCATTTGATTCCTTCGCTCACCGCCATTGAAAATGTCATGCTGCCGTTGGAACTTCGGGGGCGCCGCGACGCTCGGGCTACGGCGGCAAGCGCGCTCGCGCAAGTGGCTCTGACGCCGCGGCTGGCGCACTATCCGAAGCAATTATCCGGCGGCGAACAGCAACGAGTGGCCATTGCGCGTGCCTTCGTGACGCATCCGGCCGTGCTATTCGCGGACGAACCCACCGGCAATCTGGATACGGTGACCGGGCAGCGCATTACGGACCTTTTGTTCGAACTGAATCGCGGCATCGGCAGCACGCTGGTGTTGGTCACGCATGATCGCGAGTTGGCGCGCCGCTGCAGCCGGGTGCTGGAACTCGACGCCGGCCATCGGGTGAGCTGATGCGCGTGCTACGCTTCGCCTTGCGCAATCTATGGCGCGACCTTAAATCCGGCGAGCTCTCGGTGCTGCTGCTGGCGCTGACGGTGGCGGTTCTGTCGCTGACGGCCGTCGGGTTCTTTACCAGCCGCGTCTCGCAAGGCGTTCGCGCGCAAGCGGCCGAGGTCCTGGCCGCCGACCTGCGCCTGGAAGCTCCGAATCCCATACCGGCGCGATACTTCGCCGAGGCTCATGCGAGAGGCTTGCGAAGCGCGCGGATTCAGTCCTTCCCAACCGCTCTATTCAACGGCACATTGAGCCAACTGGCGGCGCTCAACGCGGTCAGCGCGTCTTACCCGCTGCGCGGCCGCGTGCGCATCGCGGATGCACCCTTCGGGGTCGCGCGCGATACCGATCGGATACCCGCCCGCGGCGAAGTCTGGGTCGATGCGCGGATCATCGCTCAGTTGAAAATCGCGCTGGGAAGTTCGTTGCGGATCGGCGCCGCCTCGTTTCGCGTCACGCAGGTACTCGACTACCGGCCCGACCAGGGCACCGGTTTCGTGAACCTTGCGCCCGCCGTGCTGATGAATGATGAGGATGTCGCGGCGACCGGATTGATCCAACCCGGCAGCCGGGTGACATACGCCGCTCTGTTCGCGGGACCCAAGGGCGCCGTGGCGGCGTTTCGCGAATACTTGGTGTCGGCCAAGGCACCGGGCGAGCGGCTGCGCGAGGTCGGCGAATCGAGCCGTCAGCTCAATTCCGCCGTCGATCGCGCCAGCCGATTTCTCAATCTGGCGAGCCTCGCTGCCGTGCTGCTCGCCGCCGTGGCGGTGGCGATGGGAGCTCGGCGCTATACGAGCCGTCACATCGATACCGTGGCCTTGATGAAGTGCATGGGCGCCGCTCAGCGTTTCGTACTGTCGATCTCCATCATCGAATTATCGATCTTGGCGATTCTGGCGGTTGCCGCCGGAGCAGCTCTCGGCTACCTGGCGCAGTCGGGGCTTGCCTGGCTGTTGCGCGATCTCATTCGCAGCGAGTTGCCTCCCGCCTCCCTGGCGCCGTTGCCGATCGCGCTGGGCACGGTGCTCGCAATGCTCATCGGCTTCGCACTGCCGCCGCTACTGCAATTGAGGAGTACTCCGCCCGCACGGGTGCTGCGCAAGAACGTGAGTGCGCCGCCGCTGCGCTATGGCTTGAGCTACTTGCTGGCGCTGGCGGCGCTATTCGCGATTCTGTGGGGTCTGGTGCGCGATACCGAGTTGGTGCTGAGCGTGCTCGCGGGCGTGCTGGGCGTGGGCCTTGTGTTGGGGCTGGCGGGATACGGCCTGGTGTGGCTGACGGGCCGATTGCGCGGCGGCGTGGGAGTGGCATGGCGCTACGGTCTCGCCAATGTCTCGCGGCGCGGCGGCGGCAGCGTCGTGCAAATCGTCGCCTTTGGCTTGGGGTTGATGATGCTGTTGTTGCTGGCAGTGGTGCGCGGCGACCTGCTCGCCGACTGGCGGCGCAGTTTGCCGAACAACGTGCCGAATAATTTTTTGATCAATATCCGTCCCGATGAGCGCCAGGCGTTGCAAGCCTTTCTGCAATCACGCGGACTGGGCCGGCCGCAAATGTATCCCATGGTGCGGGCGCGCATCACCGCCATCAATTCTCGGCCGGCCGAATCCGTGAAGTTGCCGGACGACGCGGGCCGCCGCTTTCTCGAACGAGAGCAGAACCTGACATGGTCGGCGAACCTGATGGAAGACAATCAATTGATCGCCGGCCATTGGTGGACGCCTGCGGATGCCGGCAAACAATGGGTCTCCATTTCGTCCGAATACCAAGAAGCATTGCATTTGTCGCTGGGGGACAAGTTGAGCTTTGATGTCGCCGGCGAAGCGCTCACCGTCGAAGTCACCAGCATCCGGAAAGTGCGTTGGGACAGCTTCAGGCCGAATTTCTTTCTGGTGTTTCCACCGGGCCTTTTGGACGGCACCGCCGGCACCTATATGACCAGCGTATTCATGACGCCGGCGCAACGGCCGGCGCTGGTCGATCTGGTGCAGCAATTTCCGACGATTTCAGTCTTCGACGTCGACGCCATACTGAAGCAAATCCGCGCCCTCATGGACCGGGCCTCGCTGGCCGTTCAATACGTCTTCCTATTTACGCTGGCCGCGGGAGTGGTGGTGTTGCTGGCGGCGGTGCAGTCGACTCGCGACGAGCGCCGCTACGAAAGCGCCATACTGCGCACCTTGGGCGCCAGCCGCTGGACGGTATTGCAGGGGGTGGCGGCCGAGTTCTCCGCGCTGGGTTTTCTATCGGGCACATTGGCGGCCTTCGGCGCCACCGGCATCGGCTGGATATTGGCACGGCGGCTATTTTCGCTGGAGTACACACCGGACCCTTGGGTTTGGGCGGTCGGTTTGGTATGCGGCACCGCTCTGGTCGGATTGAGCGGCACTCTCGCGACACGCAGCGTGGTCAATACGCCGCCCATCGTCACGCTGCGGGATGAATGAACGCCCGCGGACGGCGGGCGCGCGAAGCTTCACTTAACCTCGAGGATCAGCCAGCCCAGTGGAATGGCGCCGCCACGAAACGGCAACCCTTCAATGCGCACATTGTAAATGCCGGCGGCTAGGCCGGTCGTATTCAGCGTCATGCGCAATTCGCCGTTCGAGTCCTTGAGCAAATTGTTGAGCACCAGCGCGCGTCCCTGGTCGTTCTTATCGACGATCATGCGAAATTGCGTCAGCTTCGTGAACCCTAAATCGATATGCAAATCCACCAATTGAGGCGCGCTGCGGCTCACGGTGATTTTGGCGGCGTCGATACCGGGCGCGTGATCCGGCGAGACGTGCAAGTCGGTTTCGGTGGCCGGTTGGATAAGTGAACCCCGGTTCATCAGAGCGCGGGTATCATCAAGCTCGCCGCGCAGTAGCACATACTTGCCGAGTACCGCCCAAAACGCGACCAAGCATAGAAACGCGACCACGCTCAAGCCGATCAGCGCGTAGGTGGTCTTCCACCAACGCGGCTGCGGCTCGCTCAAGTCCTGAGGCCGGCCGCTGGCTTCGAGCAATTTGAGGCTCATCTGGGCGCGCTCGGACAATTTGAGCTCATTCAAAAAGTCGGGATGCTCGCGGCACCAGTTTTCAAGATCACGGGCGCCCTTGAGCGGCAATTTGTTCTCAAGATAGCGCTCGACGAGCTGGTGCTCCTCGATGAACTTGCGATCGAAGCGTGGTGAAGCGGCCTTAGGACCGACCTGGGAAATGGTGCTGGCGTTCATGACGGTGCGTGCCTTTGAGCCTCATCATGCCGCGTCCTCGGCGCGGAATATGTGAAATGATCGGCAGATGGCGGCCTTAAGCGCGTTCCAGCGGCGCAGGCCGAGACGGCCATCACGATATGGCGCGATCCACGACATCGCAGACCGCGGCTATGGCGGCGCTGCGCGTGCTGGATTTGCGCCATACCGCGCCCACCGTGCGCGACGGCGCCGGCTTGGCGAATTGCCGGATGGTCAGGCCACGCTGCGAACCGAACGGCGCGTCCACCGCCATTTCCGGCAGTAAGGTGATGCCAAGGCCCGCGACCACCATTTGCCGCAGGGTTTCGAGACTGGTGCCGCGAAAATCCTCCGCCTCGTGCACGTCGACCCGGCTGCAGACCTCCAGGGCTTGATCGCGCAGACAATGGCCATCCTCGAGCAGCAGCAGCGTCTGACCTTTGAGATCTTGCACCTTGATGCTGGACTTCGCGGCGAGCGCGTGCCCGTTGGGGAGGGCAACGGTGAACGCCTCGTGATACAGCACGCGCGACTCCAACCCCTCTTGCAGCGCGGGCAGCGCCATGATGCCGAGATCGATTTCGCCGTCGCGCAGCCGCTTCAGCAGGGGTTCGGTTTGGTATTCGTACAACATCAGAAATAAATTGGGCAATGCCTTGCGAATTTTCCGCATGACACGCGGCAATAGATACGGCCCGATGGTGGGAATCAGGGCCACTTTGAGCTTTCCGGAGAACGGATCGGTGTTGTTGCGGGCCAGGGCGATGATCTCGTCACTCTCCGCCAGCATGCGCCGGGCGCGCACCACGACTTGTCTGCCGACCTCCGTGAGCTGCACATTCTTCGGCTGCCGCTCCACCAGCTTGACGCCCAAATATTCTTCGAGCTTCTTGAGTTGCGCCGACAGCGTCGGTTGGCTCACGAACGTGCGCTCGGCCGCCTTGCCGAAGTGACCCGTGTCGGCCAGCGCCACCAAGTATTTGAGATCTTTGAGATTCATGGATTGCGTTCCGGGAGTAATTCTAACAATAGAGCTAGTCTATCAAAAGCATCGTTACAATCCATTTAAATAATTGCGCCGCGGCTACTATGATCTCAAGCCTGTATCAGTACTTGCTCGAGGAGCAACACCATGTCGCTAATCAATACCGAAATCAAACCATTCAAGGCCACGGCCTATCACGACGGCAAATTCGTGCCGGTGACGAACGAAAATCTCAAGGGCAAGTGGTCCGTCGTCGTGTTCTATCCGGCGGATTTCACCTTCGTCTGCCCCACCGAGCTCGGCGACCTTGCCGACCACTATGCCGAGTTCAAAAAACTCGGAGTGGAAATCTACGGTGTGTCAACCGACACCCATTTCACGCACAAAGCCTGGCATGACACTTCCGATACGATCGCGAAGGTTCAGTATCCGCTGATCGGCGATCCGACCGCGACCCTGGCGCGCAACTTCGAGGTGTTGATCGAGGAAGAAGGACTCGCGCTGCGCGGCACCTTCGTCATCGATCCTGAGGGCAAGATCAAAATCATCGAGGTGCACGACAACGGCATCGGCCGCGACGCGAAGGAGCTGTTGCGCAAGGTGCAGGCCGCGCAATACATCGCCTCGCATCCCGGTGAGGTGTGCCCCGCGAAATGGACGCCCGGCGCCGCGACGCTCTCGCCCTCGCTGGATTTGGTCGGGAAGATCTGACGCCATGCTCGACCTCCATTTGAAAACGCAGATCAAGGGCTACCTGGAGCGTATCTCGCTGCCGGTGGAGATCGTGGCGTCGGTCGACGACGGCGATAAGTCGCGCGAAATGCTCGAGTTGCTGCACGACCTTGAATCGGCGTCGGCGCTGATCAAAGTCGAAGTGCGGCGCGATGACAGTCAGGTGAAGCCGTCGTTTGCGTTGAACCGGCCCGGTGCGGCGCCGCATGTGCGTTTTGCCGGTTTACCCATGGGCCATGAGTTCAGCTCACTGGTGCTCGCGCTACTGCATGCCGGCGGCCATCCGCCGAAGGCCGATCCCGCGATAGTCGAGCAGATCCGCGACCTGAGCGGGGAATTCAACTTCGAGACCTTCGTTTCGCTCAGTTGCCAAAGCTGTCCCGAGGTGGTTCAGGCGTTGAACCTGATGGCATCGCTCAATCCCAACGTGCGCCACACCATGATCGACGGCGCGCTGTTTCAAGGTGAAGTCGAGCGGCGCCAAGTCATGGCGGTGCCGGCCGTGTTCTTGAACGGCCGGCCGTTTGGCCAGGGCCGCATGGAACTCGCGCAAATCGTAGCGAAGCTTGATTCCGGGTCCGCGGCGCGCGAGACGGCGCGTCTGGGCGCCCGGGCGCCGTTCGATGTCCTGGTGGTCGGCGGTGGCCCGGCCGGCGCGGCGGCGGCGATTTATGCGGCGCGCAAGGGCATCCGCACCGGCATCGTGGCAGAGCGTCTGGGAGGCCAATTACTCGATACGGTGGGCATCGAGAATTTTATTTCCGTCAAGGAAACCGAGGGTCACAAATTAGCCACGGGCCTTGAGCAGCATATTTCGACTTACGATGTCGATGTCATGAATTCGCAGCGCGCGGCGGCGCTGATTGCGGGCGACTTGATCGAAGTCAAGCTCGCGGGCGGGGCGGCGCTGAAGGCGAAAGCGGTGATCATCGCGACCGGCGCCCGCTGGCGCGAGATGGACGTGCCCGGCGAGCGCGAATACCGCAACCGCGGCGTTGCCTACTGCCCGCACTGCGACGGTCCGCTGTACAAGGGGAAAAGGGTCGCCGTGGTCGGCGGCGGAAACTCTGGGGTCGAGGCGGCGATCGATCTGGCCGGACTCGTCAGCCATGTCACGCTGATCGAGTATGACGCGAAGCTGCGTGCCGACGAGGTGCTCACGGCCAAGCTGCGCAGTCTTTCCAATGTGACCGTCGTCACCGGCGCGCAAACCACCGAAGTCATCGGCGACGGCGAGCGGGTGACCGGCCTCATCTATAAGGAGCGCCAGGGCGGCGCCATGCGCACCGTGGAACTCGCCGGTGTGTTCGTTCAGATCGGCCTCGTGCCGAATACCGATTGGCTGAAAGGCACCGTCAAACTATCGCCCCGCGGTGAGGTCGAGGTCGACGCGCACGGCCGCACATCGCTGCCCGGTGTGTTCGCGGCCGGCGACTGCACCGTCGTGCCCTACAAGCAAATCGTGATCGCGGTGGGCGAAGGCGCTAAGGCATCCTTAAGCGCCTTCGACCACTTGATTCGCTCGCCGGCGGCCGTGGCCGTGGCGGCTTAAAGACCGCTACTTCGCGGGAATCAGCTGCGCCTGCGGCGCTCCCGAGAAATTATCCTCGACCACGACCATGAGTCCCCGCGCCGGAGTCTTCTGCCATTCCTTCGGATCGATGGCGACGGGGACCAGCGTTGCCTTGTTGCGCGCCACCGGCACGAACAACGCGTTCGTGATCGACGGCGAGAAGGCGTTGAACGTCCCCGTTCCGGGCAACGAGGATTGAGTTCCGTCCAATAAATTGAAGGTCGTTTCCGAGTAGGTGAAGCGAGGATTGGCGGGCGTTACCCCTAAGTCGGATGCCAGCACCGGCAGCAACACAGTTGAACCATCGGTGGGCGAATCCACCGGGAACTCCTCGATCGCCGCGCCCGTCGCCAAATTGACCAGTACCGTGATGTCCACTCCCGAGAAAGTGCCGGCTTCGAACAGGCCCTGATCCAAGGCCGCCAGATCGTAATCCGCCTTACCGTCACCGTTGACGTCGATGAGAATGTCGAACTCCGCGGCATCGCTATTGGAGAAGCGCTTGAAGGTATTGATGGCGAACACCATCACGCTGTCGGTGGCGGAGATCAAATTAGTCTGCACACCCACCGCTTTGGTGTCGAAGAATTTGATGCCCTGAGGCTTTCCCACCAACCCCCAGGCATAAAAGTCGGCATTGCCCGCAATGGCGCCGCCGATATTCCCCAGCAGCAGTTGCTGTTTGGGTTTATGCGAGTTGAGCGGCCCGGCAGTCAGCGCCTGCACATTCGACCGTGAGCGAGGCACGAGGTAGTAGGGTACGTGCAGGCTGACGCCATTGTTCATGGAAGGGTCGGCGGGCGTCAACGTCACATAGCCCGCAACCTCTTGGAACGCGTCGTTGCCAAGGGCATCGTGTGTGCTACCGACCGTGCCCGCCGGCACGGTGAGCGTCAAATCAAGGTCGGCCTCATCCCGCGGATCGACGGTGATCCGGGTGCGGCTGAGGTGTGCCGTGTGCGGCGATCCGCCCACCGCCGTCGCGCTGACGTTGAATACGATGCGCGAGCCGCCGTAGTTGTGGACCGTTACTTCGCGAGTCGCACGGAAATCGCGGGTGAACTCCTCGAAGCCGAAGGACAATCCTTTGGGCGTGTCATCCCGATCGTCGTTGCCGAACGGCCAGCCGCCGTCATTGCGGTGGTCCTCGCCGAATACCACCGCCTGGGTGGTGGTGGCGCCAATCGGCTGCACCAGTCCCGCGCCTTCAATGCGCGGTGTGTAGTCGAGCAATTGAGCCGGGTCCGCCGTGTCCACCACCGCCGCCCGCTGTGCGCGAACATTCCACGTCGGATGCGCCTGCCGCACCAGAGCCGCGACGCCGGCAACGTGCGGGGTCGCCATCGAGGTGCCTGAGTCGTACAAGCCACCGTTGCCGGTACCTATCGCCGTTGAGAAGATGCTTACCCCCGGCGCGGTGACGTTCGGTTTCAGGGCGCTGTCGCCGAAGCGCGGACCGCCGGAACTGAAGCTCGCCGCGGTCTTGTAGGTCGGATTCGCGATGGTATTGCCGGTGAAGGAGGTCGCCGTCGCGGCCGCCGTCAAGGTCGCCGCGTCGGTCGGCAGCACGCCGAAGAACGGGATGGTGACGCCGGGAATCGGTCCCTCGAACACCGGATATCCCGGGGTGGTGTTGATCATCGCTACCGCGGCTGCGCCGTGCGTCTGACCAAATTGGGCGCGTGCGATCCGCGCGCAGACGCCGCGCAGCGTCACCACGAGCTTGCCCGCGATCTGGCTGTCGACGTATTCCGATTCATCGCAGCCGAGCGAGACATCGCCTGTCGCGGTGCGCAGCACCACGATTCCCAGCGGCCCGGTCAGCGGCGCGTCGTTAGAATTCTGAACCTCGATGCCGCCGCCGCCGCTGAGTTTGACCAGCGCGCCCGGGTAACTGACATGAGAATCCATGGCCGCGACCGAAATGCCGCCCACGCCTGTGCCGGGCGAGGAGGTCATGTACGGAGCAAAGCCTTCGTTGCCGGCGGCTGCGGCCACCAGAATACCGGCGGCCGTTGCATTCTTGACGGCGAGTGCATCCGCGGTATCGGCCGTGCCGAAGTCGGAGCCCAGCGACATGCTGATGACGTCCATATTGTTGTTGATGGCCCAGTCGATGCCGTCGACGACGAGGTTGGTGGAGCCCGCGCAACCGAAGATGCGCACGGCGTACAGGTCGGCCTTGGGAGCGACGCCGGGTCCGATCTGGAAGACTTGATTGTAGGCGGCACTATTGTACGGACCCTTGTAGGTCGTCCCATCGGCACCGATGCCGAAACCGGCCGCGGTGCCCGAGGTATGACTGCCGTGACCATTGCAGTCCAGCGGATTAGGATCGGGTTGCGGCACGCTGCCGGTAATATCGGCGTCGTAGGCGTCTCCCGCGAGATCGATGCCGCCTTTGACCTTCGGGGCGTTCGGACCGAACAGCGTGGGATCGGCGGGAAGCGTGCTGGTGGCCGCGGCCGCATTGAACGCGGCGACGG
>DATCDX010000058.1:0-2840 GCA_036510475.1 Steroidobacteraceae bacterium | reverse complement strand
CGGTTGCACCAAATCGAACAAATCATCGTCGCGAAGAATCTCGTTACGCTGCCCGAGCGTCCGGCGATCATCCGTCTCGCAACCGCCGCGGAGACGGCGCAAGAGCCCGCGCCGCACATGTTGCCGCCGCCGCTGGTGCATAACACCGGCCAGCGCGGCGAGTTCGTGCTGCCGTTGAATATTCCTTCCGCCACCGGCGGCATAGAGGATAAGTACGACGACTTCACCTTCGATGCCGTTGCCTGGACGCTGATCGCGCATGAGGCGCGGCCCGGGCACGAGCTGCAGTTCGATTCCATGGTCGAGCATGGTGTCAGCCTGGCGCGGGCGCTGTACGCCTTCAATTCCACCAACGCCGAGGGCTGGGGCCTTTATGCCGAGTACATCATGCAGCCCTACGAACCCGCCGAGGGCCAACTCATAACTCTGCAGTTGCGCTTGCTGCGCGCGGCCCGCGCCTTCCTCGACCCGGAGCTACAGAGCGGCAAGATCACACCGGCCCATGCCTATCAGGTGCTCGAAAAGGATGTGATGCTCAGTCACGCCTTTGCCAAGGAAGAGGTGGAGCGGTTCACCTTCCGCGCGCCGGGACAGGCGAACAGCTATTTCTACGGCTATACGCGGCTGCTGGCGCTGCGCAAGGAAACCGAGGCGGCCTTAGGATCGAAATTCAACCAGAAGAAATTCCATGACTTCATTCTGGGCCAGGGCTTGTTGCCGCCGGACTTGATGCGCAAGGCGGTGTTGGGCGATTTTGTGGCTTCGCAACGCGGGGCCGCGAGCTAGTCCCTCGGCCCGGTGACATAGACCGGTTCACAGGGCCCAGGCTGTTCGCATTGCACCGACGTACATCACTGCGAAGACGGTGAAGTTCGAGTGCCGTCTGCGTCGGCCCCCGTCAATGCCAGCAGAGCGGTGACATCGACGCGTGCTTCGCGCAGCGCGTCGGCCGCTTTGGGGTTGGTCACCGTTTCAATTCCACTTTGCACCTCGGTGACCCATACGTGACCGTGCGTAAAATCACGCGTGGGCATGGCGAACATATTCATGAGGTCATCGACACGCCGCGCCGCGGGCTCCAGCTTGTCGCGATCGAGCCGGTCGTCTTTAAAGTGCATGAGTGCATCGCGTGCCCGCGCGAGGCTCGCGCGCAGCGTGCGCAGATGTGCCAGAATCTTCGAATGCGCCGAGCGCGATAAATTAGTAGTCACTGCCTTAACCTTCCCGGCTCACCGCGAGCCACCGAGGTAGTGTAACCTTTTTAGGGTTCAGCACGATCCGCCGGCGGAATTCAATCATGAGCCGCGCGAAGGAGCGCGAGAACTCGGTTCTTGGCACGGCGGCAGGTTGTTCAGCCGCTGTTCCAAGTCGGCGTGGTCCGCCGCTCGCAGCAGAAACTCGGTTTCCATGATGCGGCGTATCTCGGCGCTGTCGCGCAATACGTGCCGCTCCGGCTCCCGCCCCATGCGGCGTATCGTGAATTCACGGTTGAGCAGGCTCAGCCGCCGGCCGGCGGCGGTGCGCGCCATGATCAGGTTGTTGACGAACCGCGACGCGGGATGCGTGGAGACGTAGTGATTGGCCACCACGTAATCGATCGGCCGGCTGCGCCGCAGGTCGAAGCGGTACAACGACAGCCACCGGCCGCGCACCAGCGACTGCATGCGCCAGTCGCCATCCACGGTGACCAGGCGGAACGGTTCGTGGCCGGTGGGTTGTTCGATGTCGGCCTGCAGCCGCAGCGCACCCGCGAGCACCTGGCCGCCGAAGCCGACGTCGGACAGCCAGCTCTCGCCGGCCAGTTCGACGCGCAGCAGCATGTGAGTTTGAGCGGTGGCCGCCTCTTCCGGCTGACCCCACAGAACCCGGGCGATCAACCCTGACACTGTGAAGCCGATGGTATGCAGCACGTACGCAAACAGCAGGTTCTGTTCGAAGCAATAGCCGCCGCGGCCATTTTGCACCAGTTTGCGTTCCAGCGCCGCCGGCTCCAGATCCACGGGCACGCCGAGCAGCGGATTGAGATTCTCGAACGGAATGGCCGCGACGTGGGCGACGGCCAGCGCGCGCAAGGTGGTCAGGTCGGGAACCACCTTCGTGCCGTAGCCGATGCGCCGCAGGTACGCATCCAGATCAATGGAATGCTCCACTATGCGAGTTATAGCTTTTGCACGATGACCCGACCTTGCGGATTCACAAACACATGGTAGCGATTGCCGTCTTTACATGAGGCGGTGTAGTCGCTGTCCCCATTGCGTTTGCTGCTGATCAACTGATCGCAGGGCATTCCCTGCAGCGCGATCGTCGCTTTGAGGTCCGTGCCGAGCGATGCATCATCCGCGGCGAGCAAGGGAGTACCGCTCCACAATGTAGTTGCCGTCAACACGAGAGCGGAAATGCGCAGTGCCATGATGTCTCCTTAATAATTTCAGATTTTCGCGAATTTTTCAGGGTCGGCGAGAATGTTCCAGATCGCTTCTCGCGATGACGAAATGGCGGCCGCCAGCGGCGGGTCGCTATCTTGAAGCAAACTGAGCACCTTGAGCAGCAACAGATCGTAACGCTGCCGCAGCTCCGCCGGTGGGTGTTTGTCGGGTCCGCGGTAGAGAGTCCGGAACGCATTGAGCAGGTCGTCAACTTGATTCTTCAGTGAGAGCTTCGTGAACACGCCAATGGCGCGGGTGTCCTTGAGGCGTTGTTCAAGATCCGCCAAATTGAGTGTCGGCGAGGGTGCCGCCGCGGCCGCGGGGCGAGACGGCGCTGCCGGCGGTGAGGCTGTCGGTGATATCGGTGTCTTCGGCATATCGGATATCGTCCTCTGCGGCGCCGGTGGCGGTTGC
>DATCDX010000057.1:0-10751 GCA_036510475.1 Steroidobacteraceae bacterium | reverse complement strand
CCACCACACCGCAACGGGAGATTCTCATGCGACTATTCGCTGTTTCGATAATCGGTCTGGCCACATTGGTGCTGGCAGCGGGCTGCGACCGCGCCAAGTCTCCGCAAGACGCGGCCAATGACGTCGCGAAAGCAAGGCAATCGGCATCGGAAGGCGTCGCCGACGCGCGTCGCGATGCCGCCAAGGATGTCGGCGGCGCGCAAACTGATCTTCAAGACAAATCCAAGGACTTGGCGGATTCGAACGCCAAAGGGGCCTACGACATCGCAATGGCCAAGGCAGACGGCGACCACAAAGTCGCCATTCAGCAATGCACGACGCTGGACGGACAGGCGCAGAAAGCATGTAAAGATACGGCCGACGCCGACTACGACGCCGCCAAGGCGGACGCCAAGGCGAGTCGCGCCGCCCAGCAACCATGACGCTGTTTTGAGTCCCGTCGGATGAACGATTGCGCGATGCGTCGGCCGCAGCCAGACTAAGGAGCTAGGAAGCCGTCTGAGAGCGTCGAATGCCGTCGGTAATCGTCTGTCCCGCCTGTGATCTGGCGCATCGCCGTACCGCCGAGCCGACAAAAGGCCGAACCCGGTGCGCGCGTTGCCGTGTACTCCTGCAGCGCCCAGAAACCGCGAGTATCGATACGGCGATTGCATTGGCTGCATGCGCGCTAGTGCTGTTGGTATTGAGCAATGTGTATCCGCTGGTCACGCTGCACGCGAACGGCAGCAGCCGCGAAGCCACCTTGATCGGCGCCGCCTACGGTTTGTATTCCCAAGGATATCAGCCACTCGCGGCACTGGTATTCTTGACCACCGTGATGGCTCCCTTCGCACAGATCGCGACATTGTTATATGTGTTGATACCCTTGCGCCGCAATCGCAGGGCGCGCGGTCAGAATATTTTATTTCGCCTGCTCACGCATGCACGCCCCTGGACTTTCGTGGAAGTGTTCATGCTCGGCGCCCTCGTGGCGATCGTGCGCCTCTCGGCGTTCGCACGAATCGAGCCGGGGATCGCGTTGTGGTCCTGTGTTCTGCTGATGCTCAGCCTGTCGGCGCTGACCAGCGTCACCTCCCCCGAGCAATTTTGGGCGTGGGTCGAGCGTAACCGGCCATGAGTGCGCCCATGACCGGCCGCAGCCTGGGGCTGCTCGTATGTCTGGAATGCCGGGCCACAGTCCGTGAAGGCACCGTGGCGCAAGCAAGATGCCCACGATGTTTCGCTCGGCTTCATGCACGCAAACCTCACAGTCTCGGCGTCACCGCCCTATTGTTGCTGGGCGCCGCAATTTTATACGTGCCGGCGAACGTACTGCCGGTGATGTACACCGATACATTCTTCGATGCTGAGAAAGACACGATCATGAGCGGCGTACTGGTGCTGCTTCACTCTGGATCCTGGCCGATCGCGCTGCTGGTGTTCATCGCCAGTATCGTCGTGCCGCTGCTGAAAATCATCGCATTGAGCGTGGTGGTTTATTCAGCATGGCGCCGCTCGCCGCGCCGCCGCCGACAGCGCACCGAACTGTACCGGCTCGTGGAATTCATCGGTCGCTGGTCAATGCTCGATATCTATGCCATTTCGCTGCTGGTCACCCTGGTGCAGATTCAGTCGCTGGCGTCGATCGTAGTTGGCTGGGGCGCCCTGGCGTTCGGCGCAGTGGTGGTCTTGACGCTCTTGGCCACGCGCAGCTTCGATGAACGCCTGTTGTGGGATACTGCGCCATGAACGAACCGCCTCCATCCGGTCTGGACGATCTTCCCACGGCGGTGCCGGCTCGTTCATCGGGGGCGCGGCTGTCCCTGATTTGGGTACTACCCGCAGTGGTCATTCTAGCGGGCGCCTTTGTGGTGGTCCACGAAAAGCTCGCGCAGGGGAGCAGCATCGAGATTCGCTTCCATAACGCCGACGGCCTCGAAGCGGATAAAACGAAAGTCCGTTACAAAGACGTTGAAATTGGCCAGGTGAGCGACATCCGTGTGTCCAAAGACCGCAAGGAAGTGATCGTTACCGCGGAAATCCATCGAAACGCGCGCGACTATCTGGTGCAAGACACTCGCTTCTGGGTGGTTCGCCCACGCGTCTCGGGCGCGGGCGTAACGGGTCTCGCAACACTGGTGTCGGGTGCCTATATCAGCGTCGACGTAGGCAACTCGACAGCCGGGCGTGATCACTTCGTGGGACTGGAGACCCCACCCATCGTAACCTCGGATTTACCCGGGCGTGAATTCGTGCTGCATGCGGATGACCTGGGCTCTTTGGGCATCGGCTCGTCGGTCTTCTACCGCCACATCAACGCCGGCCAAGTCGTGGGCTATACGTTGGACCCCGGCGGCGGCGGGGTGACGATCCAAGTATTTATCAATGCCCCATTCGACTCCTACGTCACCGGTGCCACGCGCTTTTGGCAGGCGAGCGGTATCGATATGTCGATCAATTCGGACGGAGTCAGGCTGCGCACGGAGTCTCTGACCTCGATTCTCGAGGGTGGCGTGGCGTTCCAAGGAATCCCCGGCGGTGCGACGACGCCGGTCAGGGGCGATACGGCATTCGCCTTGTTCGCGGATCAGGAGCACGCGATGCGGCCCGCCGAAACGGAGATACGCACTTTCGTCATGTACTTCAAGGGCTCTCTGCGCGGCCTGTCCGCGGGAGCGCCGGTGGATCTTAACGGCATCGACGTGGGTGAAGTCAAAAGCGTGGATGTGGAATACGACGAAGCCGCCGGAGTGCTGCACTTTCCGGTCCAAGTAGAAATATATCCACGGAAAATACGGGGCCGTGGAAGCCGGGTCGCGCAGCCGCCCGCCAGCGTTGATGACACAAAGGCGGCCAGTCAGATGCTGATCGACAGCCTGGTGTCGCATGGATTGCGGTCCGAATTGAAGACGGGGAACTTGCTGACGGGACAGAAATTCGTGTCCATGAACATGCACGCGGACGTAGCCGCCGCCAAGATCCGCTGGTCCGAACAACCCGCCGTGTTTCCAACCGTGTCCAACGGACTCGACGAACTTCAAGATTCCGTGGGTAGCATCGCGCGCAAGATCAATAAAATCCCCTTCGATCAGATCTCCTATCGTTTGGTGAATACGCTGACGACTCTCGATCAAACGTTGAAGAGTACCGATCACTTGATGCGACGGGCCGACACCAGCATCGCGCCGCAGGTTCAGGCGACTCTCGTCGAAGCGCAGGCAGCCATGAAGAACGCCAAGGACTTGTTGGCGCAAGATGCGCCGTTACAAAGCGATCTCAATGCGACGCTGCTGCAGGTGTCGCGCGCGGCAAAGGCGGTCAGTGCGTTGGTCGACTACCTCGAGCGCCATCCGGAATCTCTGCTGCGAGGCAAACCGGGAGACCCGCCATGAAAGCACTCTGGCTCTGCCTAAGCTCCTTGCTCCTTCTCGGAGCCTGCGCGACGCGATCAACCGACCACTTCTACATACTCAACGCCGAGCCGGCAGCCGCAAACGAACCAAGTGCCGTCGTCGGCACCCAGGTATGGCTGCACGTCACGGTCCCCTCGCTGGTTGATCGCGGCGAAATGGTGCTCAATACATCCGCCGACGGAGTGATCGTCCTCGATCACGAACGCTGGGCGGCGCCGCTGGTGGATCAAGTGCAGGCCACCCTTGCGCAGGACATCGAGCGGCGGCGACCGGATATTCTCGTCTCGGATCGACGCATCGGCGCGCCAAGCGCCCATAGGGTCAAACTCATCGTCAATGTGGTACAGCTGACCGCGCGCAAAGGCGATCGCGTGAGTATCGAAACTCATTGGCGACTGACGGACACGAGCGCCGGCAAGGATTTGTTGGGCAGTGAGACATTTACCGCCCGATTGGACTCGAATGACTATGCCGCCGTGGCCCGAGGATTGAGCACCGCTTTGGGTTTGCTCGCGGACAAGTTGGTTGCGGTGCTGTGAATGCCGTGCCGTTAGGCGATGTTCTTGAAGCGGCGGCATTTGCCCTGGTCAGCGGCCGATGCCGTCAAGCCTACCTCCACGACCTGCGCGGCGGATTGCAGGCGATCCATGCATCCCTAGAGCTACTCGCGCGTTCAGCCAAGATACCCGGTGAGAATCCGGCGGTGCTTGAAAAGGGCTTCGCCCTCGCCCGGCGAGCGATGGACGGGCATGAGAAATCGCTGACCGAAGTCATGCATCAGATCACGCCGCGGCAGGAATCGGGAATTTCGATAAATTTGGGCGAGTTGGTCGGTGAATTACTGCGATTTTTGACTCATGAGGCGTCCAATAAGTCGGTGACCTTTCGTGCCGACGTCCGTCCCGATGTGGTTGTTGTGGCGCAGACACACAGATGCCGGTTACTGCTGCTGGGGCTCTGTGTGGTGACACTTGACGGGCTACCCCCTGGAGCGGTGATCGACGTTAAAGTCGGACGGGCGCAGGCTCACGCGCTAATCGAGTTCGAATCGGATCTACCCTGCCCGGCCATTCGCAATCCGCAAGATCTTTGGCATACTGTGCAGGTGTCCCTATCACCCTATGAGCTATTGTTGGCGCTTGCCTGGCGCTGGGTGGACGCGAACGGCGGCCGCATCGAGACGGCGCCTGAGTCGGGTACCCGCAACGTGCTGCGTATTCACTATCCCATGGCTTGAACTTATCGAAGGCTGAGCTGGACTATGCCGCTAAGGGTTCTGTACGTCGAGGATAACGCGTTGGTGCGCGAGATCACCTGCGAGCTGCTCACCGACGACGGACGGGAAATTGTCGCTGTGGCGACCGGTGAGGAGGCGTTGTACGCCTTTCAGCAGAGCCGCTTTGACATCGTCGTCACGGACGTGAGTCTGCCCGCGATGTCCGGCATCGATCTCGTGCGTCACGTCAAAACAATCTCGCCGTCGGTACCCATCATCGTCGCTTCCGGCTATCCGTTGAATCTGGAAGACTACCGCTTGGGGTCCAAGATACGCTCGATCGTCAAGCCCTTCGACGCGCCACAGATGAATACGCTGATCCAAGACCTGTGTGCAGGCTTGGATCTATCAGACCTATCCGCTACCTCTGCGCCGAAGTCCTCTGACCTCGCGGCCCCATAGTCCTATAGCAACGTTTGCCGCCGAAACGCGTGCGGCGACGCGCGGACGGGCGAAGCGCGGACGCCCGACTCTTAGGAGCGTCCGCGCTTCGTCGCGCGATTAAATCGTCGCCTTCGCCGAGATCCTTGCGCTACGGGTGCACTTTGATATCGTTGTGCACGGACGTCACGCCGTCGGTGTCCTTAGCAATCGACTCAGCGAGGTCGCTGGCATCTTGTGTCGGGGCTCTGCCGCTCAGCCAGACAACGCCTTCCTTGTCGGTGTCAACCTTTATCCGGGTCAACGTGGTCAGATGCTTTGCGGCCAGTTTCGTCTTGACCTTCGTCGTGATCACCGAATTCTTGACGTAGTGATGATGCGTCTCGCTGCTCATCTCAGAATTATCCGCCAGCGCCAGTGGTATGCACGCCGCGCTCACGGCCAGCATGCCGGCTATGATGACTTGTTTCATCGTCTCTTCTCCTGTTATTGGTGTGCGCAAGCTTGCCTCGGGAGCCGCACGAGTTCTGTAGGTGCGCGAAGCGAGTCTGTGACGGTCATATCCCACACGCACTGGGGTCCACCGTAGCGCACAATTCGGTATCATCAATCCCACACATTCCCACAGGTGCGCGCATGCCTTCCGAACCCGTTGATGCTGCCGTCGAGTCGCCGGGCTAGGGCCGCAATTTTTTCAAATGACGCTCGCGTACTTCATTGGGATTCGTAGGATCGTCGGGATCGTTCTCGAAGCCACCTGGTTTGGAAGCCGGCTCACCCTTGCTCTCTTCCTCGGCTTGCCGCTCATCAGCATCGCGAGGCGCGCGGTCATCGTCGCCCCTGGGGATGGGATTTCGAATGGTCATGAATATCCTCCATCGGGGTTATCCCGCCGCTACTTGGTAGATAGTCGAGAGTATATTCAGCCCGCGATACCGCGCGCCATCGCCACGCGCCATACTCCGGGGTCGGTGCTTTCCTACAGAGGCCAACCGGCTTGTTGACGCCGTTCGTCCGCGTGCGCGGCGCGCGGGATCACAACCTGAAGGACGTGAACGTCGACCTGCCCCGCGATGCTCTCGTGGTTTTCACGGGGATATCCGGGTCCGGCAAGTCCTCGTTAGCCTTCGGCACCTTGTATGCGGAAGCTCAGCGGCGTTATTTTGAATCCGTTAGTCCTTACGCGCGCCGCCTCATGGATCAGGTTGGCGTACCCGATGTGGACTCTATCGAGGGGTTGCCGCCGGCGATCGCGCTGCACCAACAGCGCGGCGCCCCCAGTACCCGCTCCTCAGTCGGCAGCGTCACCACGTTGTCAAATCTGTTGCGCATGCTGTACTCACGCGCCGGTAACTACCCGCCGGGCGTCGGGCTGCTCTATGCGGAGGATTTCTCGCCTAATACGCCCCAAGGCGCCTGCCCGAACTGCCACGGGCTAGGGTCTATCTTCGATGTCACCGAAAAATCGATGGTACCCGACGAGTCGCTGAGCATACGTGAACGCGCGATTGCAGCGTGGCCCCCGGCGTGGCATGGGCAGAATCTGCGCGACATTCTCGTGACTCTGGGATTCGATGTCGACAAGCCGTGGCGTGACCTCCCCAAGAAGGACCGCGACTGGATACTGTTCACCGAAGAGCAGCCCTCGGTTCCGGTGTACGCGGGATTTACACCGGCCGAGACACGGCGAGCGTTGCGGCGCAAAACGGAACCGAGTTACCAGGGGACCTTTACCGGCGTTCGCAAGTACGTCTTGCACACCTTTGCCACCACACAAAGCGCGCTCATGAAAAAGCGCGTGTCGCGCTTCATGACGGGCACGCTCTGTCCCGCCTGCCATGGCAAGCGTCTGAAGCCCCAGGCACTTGCAATCACGTTTGGCGGCCTTGACATAGCCGGGATGACTCACCTCTCACTGATCGAACTGTCGCGGCTTTTGCAACCCGTGGCGGACGGGCGGTTCCCCGAGTTGTTCCGCGCCGCAAACTTGTCCGCGGAAAAGCGCATCGCAGCCCGCCGCATCGCGCAAAACGTAATCGAACGGATTCGAACCTTGCAGGAATTGGGGCTCGGCTATTTATCGCTGGATCGCGCGACGCCCACGCTGTCGCCGGGAGAATTGCAGCGGCTACGCCTCGCCACCCAGATTCGCTCCAATCTGTTCGGCGTGGTGTATGTGCTCGACGAACCCTCTGCGGGGCTACACCCGGCCGACACAGAGGCGCTGCTCACGGCACTCGATCAATTGAAGCGTTCGGGCAACTCGCTGTTCGTAGTTGAACACGATCTTGATGTCATGCGCCGCGCCGACTGGATCGTCGATGTAGGGCCAAACGCCGGTGAACACGGTGGACAAGTACTCTACAGTGGTGCACCGGCCGGATTGCGTGAGGTCGAAGCTTCCCACACGGCAAAGTATCTATTTGCGAACCCCCGCACGCAGCGGCGAGCGCCACGTTCGCCGACGGGGTGGCTGACACTGCAGGGCATCGTCCGCAACAATCTGCGGGGAGTGGAGGCGTCCTTTCCTCTCGGCGTATTCACCGCGGTCACGGGACTGTCCGGTTCGGGTAAATCAACCCTGGTGAGTCAGGCACTGGTGGAACTGGTGACCGCCCGCACGGGGCCGGCACGCGCCTGGGTTGCCGACGATGATGCAGGGGACGAACCCGCGCTGACGCCGCTCCAGTCGACCGCCGGGTCCATCAAAAGCGGCATCGAAGGCATCAAGCGCCTCGTCACAGTCGACCAAAAGCCGATCGGTCGAACGCCAAGATCAAACCTCGCCACGTACACCGGTCTGTTCGATGAGGTGCGCAAACGCTTTGCGTCGACTCCCGCGGCGAAATCGCGCCATTACGACGCCGGCCGCTTCTCCTTCAACGTCGCCAAGGGACGTTGCCCCACCTGCGAGGGCGAGGGATCCGTCAGCGTCGAACTGCTTTTCATGCCTAGCGTGTATGCGCCCTGCCCCACCTGCCACGGTGCGCGATATAACGAGCAAACCCTGAAAATAGAGTATCGCGGCAAGACGATTGCAGAGGTGCTTCGATTCACGGTGGACCAGGCGCGCGATTTTTTCGACGATGAGCATGCCTTGCGGCGGCCCCTGCAATTGCTGCATGACATTGGCCTGGGCTATCTGCGTCTCGGACAGCCGGCCACGGAGCTATCGGGTGGCGAAGCACAACGCATCAAGCTCGCCACGGAACTGCAGCGCGCGCCGCGCGGCGCAACCCTCTACGTGCTCGACGAGCCGACCATCGGTCTGCATCCGGCGGACGTGGACAAACTCATGGTGCAGCTCGACGCCTTGGTGGACGCCGGCAATACGGTGATCGTGGCAGAGCACGAAATGCGTGTCGCCGCCGCCAGCGACTGGATCATCGACATGGGTCCGGCGGCGGGCGATCAAGGCGGCAGGATCGTCGCCTACGGCACGCCGTTCGATATCATAAGGAACACCGCCAGCCGAACCGCGCCCTATCTTGAAGCGCTACTGTGTCCGCAAACCCCGCCGCGCAAGGCCTCGCGGACACGCAATAATTGAGCTAGTGGGGGGATCCCAACTGCGCGAGCTCGCGGTTCAGTGCCTTACCTTCCTCATCGGCCAACGCCGCCGTCTGCAACCGCGCCAATATCCCGGCGCCATCAGGCCTCGCCTCCAGCACATCGATCTTATCGACGAGCACCGTGAAATTCCGCCATCCTCGCTCATGAGTATCGCCGTATCCCTTCACCAGCCGCTGCGCACGCGCCAATTCCACCGCCAACGCGTAGTTGCCGCCCGCGAGCCGTTCGATGCGCGCCAACCACTGCTCAATGCGTCCATTCTCTTCCTGGTAGCGCAGCGTACCCCGCCGCCAACGCTTCATGCCGCCCAAGGCGTGGAGCATGAAGAACCCGGTGATGGTGCTGGTGCGCACATGCTTGCCGCCCGTCCAACGCGTGAGGAACCGGCACAATCCCGGCGATCTCAAAAGCCACCGCCCAATGCCGGCGGGCAGGGTGCCGGCGATCTCAGCCACGCGCGGCTTCATGAACTCCGTGATGCCGAATAGCTGTCCGGCATCCGCCCGGATCTCCTCGCGCACCCGGTTAAACCGCGCGGGGCGCGCCTTAAGATCCGCTACCCGGATAGTGTCCTCAAACGTCATCCACAATGCGAGACTGCGCGCCGTCGCTTCCGTGAGGGCCCATTGACCGTCGCTTCCGCCTTGCTGTTTCGCGTCGAGCGCCGCCACGCGCTCAATCCGATCCAGATACATTTGCGCGTACGCCGGATCCTGGTAGTCGATCGCGCGGCGAACCCCTTCGAATACGATCTTTTGCACCGGCCCGGCGCAACGCCGCACGCGCTCGAGCAGCGGCTGTAATTTCTGCGTGCGCGCCCGCGCGGGTATTTCGCGCAACTCCTCGCCGACCTCGCCGAGGGCCGCTACGGTCTTCGTAGCCGGCTCCGCGTCACTGCCTCGCGCCGCGTCACCGCCCCGTTCCGCGCATTGGTATGCCTCCTCGAACGCCGCCAAATTGGTCTTGACCGCAATCCCACCCTTCTTGACGGCATCCTCGAACGCCGCTTTGCGAAACGGCAGCACGCCGCTGCCGGCGAGCGCGCCGAGCATAATCGAGCTGATGACGCTCTGATGCTTCGCGGCCATGGCGTCCATATCAAACAAGATGAGCCGCTTCGATTGACTGCCGACCAGCTCGATGAGCTGGGCTTTATCGGCCGCGCCGTCGCCCATCGCGCTCTTTTCGCTGATCGAGTAGGAGCGATGAGAGGAGGTGATCAAAGTGGTTCGGTCGCGCGTGACGATGCCACGCTGAATCGCGCGGGCGGCCTCGGCGAGCTCGGAGGCCAGCACACAGTCGACATCTCCCGAGACCGGCATGAGTGCCATGATGGGGTCGCGTCCCGCCTGCCTAGCCAAAGCCTGCGGAAAGAATTCGAGGTAATAGATGGTTGCGCCGGTACGTTGCGCAACGCCGGGCACGGACGTGGTCTGTGCGAGATAGGCTTCGGCTTCGGCGATGCCGATCAGCCAATTCGCCAGTACGCCGCCGCCCTGGCCACCCAGGGCCGCAATGGTGAGCTTGATCGGCCGCTCAGAGGGCATACCGCAACCGCTTTCGCTCACTTCGCTGCTGGAGGGCACCGATGATCGCACTGCGCACCTTGCCCATAAAGCGATCCCAGCCCGTGGGGTTGTACAGCAGCTCGGCGCGGTAGAACGACGGACAAAGCACGGCCGCGTGCGCGACCTCACCGCACACCCCGCAACCGACGCAGCTGTTGTCGACATGAGCCACCGGATCGGTGCGCAGAGGATCCGGATTCTTCTTGATCGTCAAAGAAGGACACCCGGACAGGCGAATGCACGAGTGATCGCCGGTGCAGGTATCGGCATCCACGCCGAACCGCTCACGCACCACACGCTTCCCGTCCTTGATCGCCTGCTTCATGAGAGGCTTCACGCGCCGCTGGCGATTCAGCTGACACTCACCTTCGGCGATAATGACCTTGGGGCCGCGAAAGTTCGTGCTCAGCGCCTGGCGCAGCACGTTCAGGGTCTGCTGCATGTTAAAGGTATGCGTGCGCTTGACCCATTTCACGCCGACGCCTTTCACGGCGTTTTCGATCGTATTGTTGCCGGCGCGATGATCGTTCGGCGAGCGCGACGAAGGAATGTCCTGACCGC
>DATCDX010000056.1:0-8152 GCA_036510475.1 Steroidobacteraceae bacterium | reverse complement strand
TGGACCACCGCCCATTGTTCGGGCGTTGCAATGTCAATGGGCTTCATGAACCGCGGGGCCAGCGGCCTGACCTTGTTGGAACCGGCATCGCGAATGGCCGATACCAGCCGCGGCGCCGCGATGATCTGCCCGCTCTCGGCGATCTCCGCGGCGAAATGCGCCTGCTGCAAGGGGGTGACCGTTATCGCTCCCTGGCCGATGCCCATGCTGATGGTCTCGCCGGGAAACCAGACCTGGTCACCCGCGTGCTTGAAGGCGCGACGCTTCCATTCCGGCGAGGCATACAGGCCCGGCTTCTCGCCCGGGATATCGATGCCGGTCAGGACACCGTAACCGAAGGTCTTCATGAACTCGTCCATGCGCGTTATGCCCAATTTTTCGGCGACCTTGTAGAAGTACACGTCGCAGGATTCCGCTATGGCATGGCGCATGTCCAGGAAGCCGTGCTTCTTGTCGTCCCGATAGCGGTGGCTGCTGCCTGGCAAAGTAAAATAGCCGCCGCAGTACTGGGTCTGGAGCGGGGAAATAATCCCGTATTTCTGTGCGGCGAGCGCGTACAGCGGCTTGACGGTGGACCCGGGCGGATAGGCGCCGCGCAAAGCGCGATTCAGCAGCGGCTTATCGATGTCGTTTTGCAGCGCGCCGTATTCCGCGACCGACAGGCCGCGCACGAAATTATTGGGATCGAATCCCGGTGTGCTCGCGAGCGCGATGACATCGCCGTTGCGCGGATCGAGCGCCACCACTGCGCCGCGTTTACCGGCCAGCGCGTCCTCGGCCACTTTTTGCACGCGCACGTCCATGCCCAAAATCAAGTCCTCGCCGGCCACCGGCGGACGCGTCGCGAGTTGCGGCGTGTAATCGCCCTGCTTCTCGACCGGCCTGCCCGCGGCGTTCACCAGAATTTCCTTGAAGCCGGGCTTGCCGTGCAGCTGGTGCTCGTACGCGCCCTCCACGCCCAGCTTGCCGATGAGGCTGGTGCCGGCATACTCGGCACTGTCGATTTGCTTCAAATCCTGTTCGTTGATCGCGCTGACGTAGCCGATGGCATGCACGGCCGTTTCACCGAGCGGATAGTGCCGGGCCAGGCGCGTACGGATGTCCACGCCCGAAAATTGATAACTGTGCACCGCGAACAGCGCCATTTCCTGCTCGGTCAACTGCAGCTTGATCGGCACGCTTTCGTAGACCCTGTGCAGCAACACCGTGCGCCTGATGTTGGGCACCTCCTCACTGCGCAGCAAGCCGATACTGACCAATTGCGCCAGTGTGGCGTCGAGGGCCTTGTTGTCGCCCACCTGTTCGCGCACCAGTTCGATTTGAAACGCCGGCAGATTATCGGCCAGCACCACGCCGTTGCGGTCCAGAATCAAGCCGCGGCTGGGAGGTATCGGCTCGGTGTGAATGCGATTGCCCTGCGACAGCGTGGCATAGTAATCGTGCTTCAACACTTGCAGGTAGAACAGCCGCCCGGCCACCACCAGCAGCAACACGCCGGCGATGACGCCGGCGACGATGCTGCGAACCGCAAACAAGCGGTTTTCAGCGAAGTAATTCTTGATCCGCGCCTGGCGGCCCCTCACCATTTTTGCTCCTGATACCGCACCGTCACCGCCTCATGGGCGGGAATCGTCAGACGGAAAATCGGGCGGCCGTTCTTGCTGCCCACGGGATGATCGGCGCGAATGATGCGTGCGCCCTCCGCTAACCGCAAGCGCAGTTCGAATTGACTGTCGGTGTCCCCGGCGTTGCTGATTTCCACATGATCGACGACGCCCATCTTCACCGCGGTGACTTGAATGTCGGGACTCTCGCCCATGTCGATTTCCAGCTCCTCATTCACGGCAAGATCACGCATGGCGGATTCATGCTCCAGCAAGCGCTCGCCGCCGCGGATTGCGAAGACCGCGATACGCCCCGACGGCAGCGGCAGCCCGAGATGATGCGCCGTATCGTTCACGGTGCGCAGCATTCTCTGCGCCGGCGCCGTCGCGGCATTCTCGTCCGCCGCCAGATCGGCGACGCACAGCGGCGTCACCGGTACCGCCAGCCGATCCAGGAGGCGCACCTGCTTCGACTGACGGGCGGCCACCGTGGTGCGATCGGGCATCCGGTACAGTTTCAGGTCGCCCAGTTGTTCCTGCTGCACCATTTGCTGTTTGAACAGGGCCGCATCCTGCATCGCCATGGGCGCCGCCACCCGCGTTTGCGTGATGGCGGTCAACTCGTTGAAGCCCGGCGGCGAGGCGCCGCCGATTTGCAGCCATCCGGGCGAATCGCTAGTCGAACCGCGTGGCCAGCACTGCGCCGAGATGGGGCTTCCCAAGTCGATGGGCTCCACTTCGCCGCTTGCGCGGTTGACCCGGCCCGCCACCACCTGCGCGTGCGCCGACGGAAATCCCACACCGTTGCCGTTGGCCAGGGTGACCCAGGCGCCGAGATCCAGACTCCTGCCGTCGGACGACAGGGTTGCGCTGTAATCCGCCGCCCAATCAAAGCCGCGCGCGAGATAGGACAGCGTCACCGTCTCTGGTTTGGGCGCAAGACTCTGCACCAGCACCGACAGGGTGGGGCGAGCCGAGAGATCCGTAACGGGACTAAAGCTGAAACTCTCCGGCAAGCCTGAACAGCGCAGTCCCTCAATGCCCTGCGAAGTTTGGAATAGCACTCCGCCCTCAGCGTCCGACAGGATCGTGCCCGCCAAGCGTTCGGTTTTACCGGTCTTCGGCAGGGTACGCAGCAACACCACGGATTTACCGACGGCGGCGGCCATAAGCGCGGACGCGCTCAGTAAAGCCGCGTCGCGATTTTTCTCGATCACCGCACTGCGCAGCCCCGTGACGATGGCGCTCGCCGCTTCTATGCCATCGGCGACCCCCTCGAAGCGCACGTGGTTCAGACCCCGCCGCAGGCTTAACGTGCGGGTTTCACTGACCAAGGCGAAGCCGTTGAGGGCATCCAGGTCGATCGATCCCGAACCCCGGTCCGGCGCGCGATACACCGTCACCGACAAATTTGATGGGGCCTGTGCCAGTACCTCGGCGGCTTCGCCGGGCGCGGCGGCTTCGCTGGCTGCGGCGGGCACCACCACGCCGGCAAGTGTGACGGCGAGGATCAGCGGCATTGCGCAGCAAATGCGCATGGTCCTTTAGGGCCCTAGCCCGGATTATTCATGAATCACAAAAAAACTTGAAGGAGGCTGGATCGGATGGGTATTTTCCGGAGCGTGAAAAACAGGATGTTTTTCCCGCAGCCTCCAGGGGCGAGACGCATGGGTCTCGCGGGTGACCAGGGATGGTCACCCTGGGCTTGCGCGTAGCAGGGACTGCGCAGCGCAATGGATTCACGGCGGTACGGAAAATACCCATCCGATCCCGCCTCCATGCACTAAAAAGCTGACTGTTCATAAATAATCCAGATTAGAACCGCGTGTTGAACGTGGCGTTGAGACTGGTCTTGCCATTGGCGGGAATCGTCACCGCCCATTCGGCCGTTTCGGCATCGCGCCGCGTGCTCTTCTGGCTTTCGGCCGTGATGCCCGAATCGCCCCACAGGCCCGCTTGCAGCAATTTCACCACCACCGGCCGTGGCAGGGCGTTGCTCAACTCATAGCGCATGTCGGTCTGCCAATCGAAAGTCGACAGGCGCGTGCGCTTGTCGACCACGGCGCGAACCTTGACGTCGAAGGCGTCCCCGGTGGCGAGCGACAGCGTCGATCCCATCGGCGTATGGTCTATGCGGCTCTCGCCGATGAACTGCGGATCGCCGCGCTTGTCGTGCAGGTAGAAGCGCAGCACGCCCGCTGGTAACTGATCACCCAACCCGGCGTGCGCGCTGGTGGAAAAACTATAAATGCTTTTGGCGCTCTGCGGTGTCTCGCTGGTCCCCAGCCACTGGTTGCGAAATTCATAGCCGTGCTCGGCGGGTACGCCGTGCACATCGAGGAAGCTCACCTGCTTGGTTTGCAAATTGGCGATGGTGGTGCGCTCGGCCAACGGATACAGGTAGTAATCGCCCAAACGCTCGCGGCTGCCGCTCTCGGTTCCCGGCTGCGGCAGGGTGGAGCGCTGTAGTTGCGGACGATAAGTGACCGGCTGTCGCGTGACCGTGCTGACCTGGCCGGGCGAGCCCGCCACCAGCAGCGTACGCGCATCGTCATAGGTCACGCCACTGGAATTGGTCAGCGTCACCCAGCCCTGCACGTCGATCTTGCCGTCGGCCTCGTTGTAGAGCGCCACATAATCCGCCCGCCAGCCGAGGCCCGGCGTGAGGTAGCTCAACGTGGCCGGACGGGTGCCCGCATGGCTGCTGGTAATGGTCACCGACAGCGTGGGGCGAGCGCGCAGGTTGTCGGGTACTTTGTCGAAAATCACGCGCACCGGCAGGCCATCGTCGCGCAATACCTCGATGCGCTGGCCGATTTTCAGCACCACACCGCCGTTGGTGGCGAGAACTTCAGCCTTTTCCCGGGTTTCGGCGCCGGTGGCCGGATTGACGCGGACGATCGTGATCTCTTGGCCGACCGCCTTTTCCATGAGCTTGGCGGGAGTCAGCAGATCGAAGTCGAAATTCTGTTCGATGATGCCGATGTCGCTTGCCGTCAGCGACACAGTCTCAGGGCGAATCTGGGCGGAGACGTCTTCGAATTCGATGCGCTGGCGGCCGCCCTTGACCTCGATCTGCCGCACGTCCTGCACCAGCGCCAAGTTATCGTTGTAAATCGTGACCGATAAGGTGCCGGCGGCGTGTGCCGGTGAATTCGCCGCCAGCCAGAGTACCGAAGCTGCGACGAGGAGGGCGCTGCGCAATGTCATCCGCCGCGCGGCCGGTTAGCGCATCGTCATGCGAACACGTTCGTGGGCGCCTGCCTCCATCCAAGTCTTGATCCGCTTGGCATCGGCTACCCGCGTGTACTTACCCATCGAATCCAGCAACACGATCACGACCGAGCGGCCCTCGATCACGGCCTCCATGACCAGGCACTTGCCGGCTTCGTTGATGAAGCCGGTCTTCTGCACGATGATTTTCCAAGTCGGATTGGCCACCAGGTTGTCGGTATTGTGGAATTCGACCAGCCGCTTGCGGACTCGCACGGCGTACTGCTTGTCGGTCGAGAAGGCGCGAATGGTGGGGTTCTGCGATGCGGCGATGACCAGCTTGGTCAGGTCTTCCGGGCTCGCCACGTTCTCGCTGGACAGGCCGGTGGGTTCGACGAAGTGCGAACTGGTCATGCCCAACGCCGCGGCTTTCGCGTTCATGGCGGTCACCATCGCGGGCATGCCGCCGGGATAATTGTTGCCCAAGGCATGTGCGGCGCGGTTCTCGGACGCCATGAGAGCGAGGTGCATCAGGTCGCCCCGGGTCAGGATAGTGCCCACTGCGAGCCGCGAAAACACGGCCTTCGGGAAATTGCGGTCGGCGTTCGTGATCTGAATCGGCTGGCTCAAGGACTGCTTGGCATCGAGAACCACCAGGGCCGTCATGAGTTTGGTGATGGAGGCGATCGGCATCGCGACATCCGCATGGCGTGAATACAGCACCGAGGAGTCGCTGCGATCGATGATGAGCACCGAACTCGACTTGAGTCTCGGATCGTGCAGGACTTTGTCTCTCGCCGTCACTCTCGCGGTCGCTTGAAACGCCAATAAACTGAGGAAAATCCCGGCAATTAGCAGCGGCGCGCCGCGGCGCGCAGCGCGCGCGGGATTTCGATTGGATGACGCCATGGACTGTCTCGATGTTCGGGCTAAGTAGTCAAGCTGAGCATAGGTGCGTCACGCGCTGGCGTGATGCAGCGCTAACTTTGCCATTAATCCTGTAAAAGTCCAGCCCATTCAGCTATTTGCTTCGATAACTTCAGACTTTGTATCGCTCGCGCCGCCCCAGCGCGGACGCTCAGGCGTTGGCCTGCGTGCCGGGCGCCCGCCGCAACTCCTTGTCGCGGTACATCTTGCGGTCCGCGATGCTGAGCAGTTCCCGCATGTCCCGCCCGTCCTTCGGGTAGCTGACCACGCCGATGCTGACGCTGCAGCGGATCATGCGCGAGCGCAAATCCAGCGTGGTTTTGTAGACATTGTGCCGCACCCGCTTGACCACGGCGTCGGCGACTTCGGGTGATGCGCCGGGCAGCAGCACCGCGAACTCATCGCCGCCGAAGCGCGCGGCGTAGTCGGAATTGCGGATGCTTCTTTGCAGGCACTGCGCGACCAGCGTGATGGCGCTGTTGCCCGCTTCGTGACCAAAGGCATCGTTGATGTCCTTGAGCTTGTCCATGTCGATCATGAGCAGCGAGTAGCCGCTGCGGGCGCGCTCGGAGGAAGCGTGTTCGCGCTGCCACACCTCATTGAACATGCGCAAATTGAAGAGTCCGGTCAAGGCATCGGTTTGCGCCAGATTTTCGATGCGTTCGCGCGCTTCGGTGATATCCGCGGACAGCGTCGTCGTCAGATAGGCGACCAGTAAGATGGGCGCCAACTGGCCGACCGCCTGGCTGGCGTAGATCAGCGACGTGACGTCGAGCCCCGGCGTGGCGGCGGCGAGCAACAGATGGCACACCGCGACTGCCGCCACCTGCAGCAGCGTCACCAGCCGCCCGAGGGTCAGCGCGCTCAAGATGATGGGCAACAGGTACAAATTCAGCAGCGGACTTGCGCTCTTGCCGGTGAACCACAGTACGCCGGTGATGAAAATCACCATGGACCAAGACTCGATCAGTAATCGCGTCCGGGTACGCCGCGGAAAGAACCGCCGGGCGCGAAATACGACGATGGCGACGGCGAATGCCGCCAGCAGACCCAGCACCGGCCATAGCTGGGCGGTCAGCGCCCGAGACCACACCAGCACCAGCGCGGCGAGCGCCAAACAGAGAACTTCGATGGACCGGGTACTGCGCACGAACGTTACACCGGCCGTGCCGACGCTACGACCGAGCCGTGGCCGGGGACGGTCGGCACTTTCAATTCTTGCAACGCGCGCCGTACCTCGGCATCCCGCTGTAACAGCGGCGCATTCGCGGGCACGGGCACGGCGGCCGGCTTCGGATCCCGTTCCAACTCGATGTCTGGCGCGATGCCGCGGTGATTGATGGAGATGCCGGAGGGCGTGTAGTAGAGCGAGGTGGTCAGCTTGATGCCGCGGTCGCCGGACAGCGGCATGACCGTCTGCACCGAACCCTTGCCGAAGGTGGTGCGCCCCATGAGCGTCGCCCGGTGGTGATCTTTGAGGGCGCCGGCGACGATCTCCGCGGCCGATGCCGAGCCGCCGTTGACCAGCACCACGATCGGCGCGCCGTCGAGCGCGTCTCCGGGCGTCGCGTCCATCTCGAACTTCGACTCCGGCGTGCGTCCCTTGGCGGTCACGATAACGCCGCTGTCGAGAAATGTATCGGCAACCGACACCGCCGCTTCCAGCACCCCGCCGGGATTATCGCGCAGATCGAGCACCAGGCCCTTGAGCGGCGCGCCGTTGCGCTTGCGCAAGTCTTTGAGGGCGGCGTTGAGGTCATCGCCCGTGGTTTCGCTGAACTGCGAGATGCGCACGTAGCCAAAGCCGGCCTCGGGCAACTCGGCCTTGACGCTGCGCAGCTCGACCTGCGAACGCTTCAAGGTGAACTGCAACGGCTCATCGCTGCCTTCTCGCAGGATACCGATTTTAACCGACGTGCCTTCTTTACCGCGCATGCGTCCGATCGTGTCCGCCAACGACGTGGTGTTCACGGCGACGCCGTCGATGGTGGCGATGACGTCGCCTGAGCGAATTCCCGCCTTGGCGGCGGCTGATCCGTCGAACGGCGACACCACGACGACCTGGTCATCGCGCATCGACACCTCCAGACCGACACCGGAATATTGGCCCGCGCTGCTGATTTTGATTTCGTCGTATTCGTCGCCGTCGAGATAGGCGGAGTAGGGATCGAGGGAGGAGACCATGCCGCGAATCGCCGCCTGCAGCAGCTGATGATCGTCGACCGGATTCACATAGTCATGCTTGACGAGCTCCAGGACCTCGGCCAGCGTGTGCGCGTCAGCCCAAGGCAAGTCGGCGCCGGGCGCGGCGGGTTTGGGTTTGTCGGCGAGCACGCCGTGCGCCAGCCCCAGCGACAGGCCGAGCACCGTGCCGAGCGCCAGCATGAGAACATTGCGGGATTTGATGC
>DATCDX010000055.1:0-2938 GCA_036510475.1 Steroidobacteraceae bacterium | reverse complement strand
GCGTGCGCAGTCGCTGTCACTGGCCGGCAGCATCGCCGACGAGCACACCGTGGGGGCTTAAAGTCGGGCGCAGGCGCGCATCAGCCCCATCGGCCGAATCAGCCGCATCAGCCGCGGCCGGCGCTGAACACGGCCAGCATGTCCTCGTCTTCTTCCTTGGGAGCTTCCGCGCTGTCGCCGAGCAACTCCCGGCACTCATCCGCTGGCATGGGCCGCGCGAACAAGAAGCCCTGTCCGATGGTGCAACCGAGCCGGCGCAAAATCTCCGCCTGCTGATATCCCTCGATGCCCTCGGCGATCACTTGAATGTGCAGGTGGCGTGCAATCGCGATAATCGCGCTCACGATGGCAAGATCGCTCGAATCAGTCACGAGATCGCGCACGAAGCTGCGATCGATCTTGAGCGCGTCCACCCGCCAGTTTTTCAGGTAGCTCAAGCTCGAGTATCCCGTACCGAAATCGTCGATGGCTATTTTAATGCCCAGATCGCGCAGGCGCGCCATGGTGTCCTGGCGATTTTCTCCCGCCGGCGTGTGGGAATCGAACACCGCGCGTTCCGTCATCTCCAGCTGCAACATCTCCGGCCGCAGGCCGTGGGTCTTGAGCAGCGTGGCAATAGTCGACTGTAGTTCGCCGCGCTGCAGTTGAGCGGGCGCGACATTCAACGAAATGGGCACGAGCGGCACGCCGGCGTTGCGCCACGCACTCATGGTTTGCAGCGTTCGATGCAGCACGAAATTGCCCATGGGCACGATCAAGCCGGTTTCTTCGGCCACTGGAATGAATTGGTCGGCCGGTATCATGCCATGCACCGGATGGCGCCATCGCATGAGCGCTTCCAGTCCGACAATTTTTCGCGTCAGCAGGTTGACGAAAGGTTGGTAGTGCACATCCAGCTGTTTCAGGCGCAGCGCTTCGCGCAGCGATGCTTCGACGGTGACGCGATGTTTGAGTTTGCGGTTCATGACCTGGCTGAACATCTGCACATTGTTGCGGCCGCGATCCTTCGCCTGGTACATCGCCGTGTCCGAATGCTTGAGCAGTTCGACCATGCTCGAGCCGTCCCGCGGAAACAAGCTGACGCCGACGCTGCCCGTGGTCTGCAACGGATGCCGGTCGATCACGATCGGTTCGTTCAAGGTCTCGATGATCCGGTTCGCGCCCTGCGTCACTTCATCGTAGGATTTGACATCGCGGAATACCACCACGAACTCGTCTCCACCCATCCGTATCACGACGTCGCTGTCGCGCACACAGGCGCGCAGCCGGGCCGCCACTTCCTGCAGCAGCTTGTCGCCGGTCTCGTGGCCGCGCGTGTCGTTGATGTGCTTGAAGCGATCCAGATCCAAAAACACCACCCCCAACATGGTGGCCGCCGCCTGTGCCTCGACAATAGCGTTCGGCAGAAAGGTGCTCAAGTAGTGCCGGTTCGGCAACCCGGTCAACTGGTCGTGATGCGCCATGCGGTCCAGGCGCTGCTGGTTCTCGATGAGCTGCTGTTCCGCCTTCTTGCGCAGCGACACATCGTGCGTCACGTACGCCAGGACGTCCCTGCCGTCGACGTCGAGCGCGTTGCACCGCACCTCGATGTCGAGGAAAGCTCCATTCTTGCACTTGAGCTGCATGTTCATCGCCATCTGCGAATGCACGTCGCGCAGGCGCGCCAGCACGCTGTCCGCGGTCGCACCGCCGTCGGCAAAAATATCGGGCAGCGTCAGCGCCCGGGCTTCGTCGCCGGTGCAGCCCAAGCTGCTCAAGAAAGCCGGGTTGCTGTACAGGACTTGGTGCGACTCCGCATCGACAATCACGATGCCGTCGTTCGCTTGGTCGATGAGGGCCTTGTAGCGCGCGTCGACGGATTTCTGATGACGCACATAGCGTCTCAACGCCACGACCACGATGATGACTATAACGAGCAGCACCAACAGCGCGGCCACCGCATATTTCATGCGATTGCCCTTGGTGCCGGCCGCGGATTGCGATTGCGCGAGCCCTGCGGCGGAAATATCGGGACTGAGCGATTCAACATAATTCTATGAATAGTGAATGGCGAGGCGCGAGTATGTTTGATAGCGCGTGGCGTTACCGGTATGCGGCGCACAATCCTTTGTAGGACAGCGACCTAGCCGTAGGGCAATACCTGAAACGCCGCTCGCGGCCTGAAAGTCAAGCGGCCAAAATCGAGTGATCCCCAGGGACATTCGGGCCGCACAGCGCCCCGAACGCCGCATAAGGCATTTTTCCACACGACTCGGCGGCATTTTGAAACAATGGCGCATGATCCTTCCCGCTGTGCGCCTCGATACCAGTCTGGAAATACTGTTACAGGGCGCCCCCGCCGCCTCGGGAGGGCGGGTCCTGGCCACTGTCGTGTCGACGGCGGGTTCGACCTACCGCAAACCAGGCGCGCGCATGCTGATCATGGCCGACGGCAGCTATTTGGGACTGCTGAGCGGCGGCTGCCTGGAATCAGATTTGAAAATCCACGCGCAGGACGTATTGAATAGCGGGGTGGCGCGCGTCGTCGAATACGATATGCGCGGTCCCGACGATCTTCTGTTCGGCATAGGCGCAGGGTGTGAAGGCGCCATGCGTGTACTGCTGGAGCCGGCGGGTCCCGGCAGCGCGGCGGCAACGGCGCTCGCTGCGGCAGGGCGTGCCACGCAGGCGGGCCGGCCAACGTCGTTGGTCTCGGTGCACGAATCGGCGGATCTCGCTCTGGCAACCTATGGCCCCGCGCCGCCGCTGCCATTGGCGTTGATCCAGGCGGCGGAGCGATCGCTCGTCGACTGCGCCTCGCGCGGCGTGGACTGGCAAAGCGGCGGTGAACGCTTACGGGCGCTTGTCGAATTCCTCGCACCGCCCCCACACCTGCTGATTTGCGGGGCGGGGCCTGATGCGCGGCCGGTGGTGGCGGCGGCGCGCGCGTTGGGCTGGC
>DATCDX010000054.1:0-7538 GCA_036510475.1 Steroidobacteraceae bacterium | reverse complement strand
CGGCCGAGTTCCACGCCCATTTGGCGAATGGCCTCCAGAAACGGCAGTGATTCGATGTCGCCGACGGTACCGCCGATTTCCACCATGCACACGTCCGAGTCGCCCGCGCCCATGCGAATCCGGTACTTGATTTCGTCGGTGATGTGCGGGATCACCTGCACGGTCGCGCCCAGATAATCGCCGCGGCGTTCCTTGGCGATGACCCGCTCGTAAATGCGGCCCGTGGTGAAATTGCTGTTGCGGCCGGTGGTCGTGCGCACGAAGCGCTCGTAGTGGCCGAGGTCCAAGTCCGCCTCGGTGCCGTCGGCGGTGACGAATACTTCGCCATGCTGGAACGGGCTCATGGTGCCGGGATCCACATTGATATAGGGATCCAACTTCACCATGCTGACTTTGAGACCGCGCGCCTCGAGGATGGCGCCCAGTGACGCGGCGGCGATGCCCTTGCCCAACGAGGAAACGACGCCACCGGTGACGAATACGAATCGAGTCATGTAGTCACCGCCGATTTAGCCTTGAGCTTGCCGCGCATTGAACGCCGGACGAGCGCAAACAAGAGATAAGGAACAATGGGAATTCGACGGGAATTCAGGTTAGCAGATTGCGGTGCCTGCGACAATCCACTTAGACAATAATCGGCGCCTGTTCCCACACAAAGGCGATGCCCGGCGCGTCCGCAGCGGCGCAGCGGCGCGCCTCCAACCACAAATCGGCGGCCGCAACCAAGACCTCGTCCGCAAAAACCAACGGCAGCGCATCCCGCATCCAGGGCAACACGCCCTGCGACTGACACAGATGCTGCAGGCTGTGCGTTCTCGCCGCCCGGGCGGGCCTCAAGCTCTCGCCGCCCACGCGGGCGCGCACCCACAACGTCTCAGGCAAGCGCTGCGGCGCGAGGCCGCCGATTTGCGCGACCCTGCGCAATTGTCCCAAGCCCGCCCCCAGTTCGATCAACGCTTCCCGGGCCACAATCCAGGGGCGCGTCTCCTGCATCCGCGGCAACTCGGCCTGCGTCAGAAAAACTCTTTGCCGATAACGGCGCAGTGCGTGGCCGCCCCAGAGTATTGCCGGCAGATGGTCGGCGTCCGCGTCAAAAATCTGCCGCAGCGCCTCGCGCAGCCGCGCGCTGGACGGCGGTTCCACGCCGGCGTCGCTTATCCAGAAGCGCACCGCATTGATCCGATCCTCTGCGCCGAGCGCGCGCAGACCCGGCACCGACAGCGCCTCGCCGTCGCGCAGCCGTCCCACATCCGCCGCCGCCCGGCGCTCCAACAACGTCTGCGCGTCGGCCGCATGCCGCGCCGCACGCGCCAGGGCAACCTCCGCCGCCGGCCAGCGCGCCTCGATCAGCGGCCAGATTTGACGGCGCAAATAACCACGATCAAAGCGCATATCCTCATTCATCGGGTCGGATACGTTAAAGGTGCCGAGCGCCGTGCCGAGCGCGATGAGCTCTGGCTGCGCGATATCAAGCAGCGGCCGTAAATGCCAACCCAGCCCTAAGCGTCGGCGAACCGGCATCGAGGACATGCCCTTGAGTCCCGCACCGCGCAATGCCTGCAACAGCCATGTTTCCGCCTGATCTGCGCGGTGGTGCGCGGTCAACAGGCACTCGCCTGGGCGCAGCTGCCGGGCGAGCGCCGCATAACGGGCGTCGCGAGCCGCCGCCTCGATCGACACGCCGCCCGTGGTCTGGACGGCCACCACCACTACACTTAAGGGAATGTCCAACCGCCGGCACAAGGCCAAGCAGGCTGCGCGAAAATCCGCGGCGGCATCTTGCAAGCCGTGATCGACATGCAGCGCGCGCACCGGCAAACCCCGAAAGCTCGCGCCCAATGACGCGGCCGCCGCGAGCAGCGCCGCCGAATCGCCGCCGCCGCTCAGCGCCACCACCAACCCCGTGGCATCCGCCGGTGCCAGGACCTGAAGCACCGCACACAGCGAAGCCGCCGAAAATTCCACGGCGGTTTTACGCTTCGCGGAACACACCGAAGCCGCGCAAGCGGGCTTGCCGCGCATCGAGCAATTGGGTGACCGGTTGATTGCGCAGCTCCGCCAGATTCTTGACTATGCTTTGCTTGACGTGCTCCGCCATGACCTGCGGGTCGCGGTGCGCGCCGCCATGCGGCTCCTTCAGCACCTCGTCGACCAGCCCCAGCTTTTTGAGGCGCTCCGCGGTGCCGCCCATGGCATCCGCCGCGATCTCTTTTTTATCCGTGCTCTTCCATAAAATGGATGCGCAGCTCTCGGGTGAAATCACCGAATACACGCTGAACTGCAGCATCACCAAGCGATCGCAGACGCCGATGGCCAGCGCCCCGCCCGAACCGCCCTCGCCGATGACCACGCTCAGCACCGGCGCCGCCAAATTGGACATCTCGAACAGGTTGCGCGCAATGGCCTCGCTCTGGCCGCGCTCCTCCGAACCGATGCCCGGATAGGCACCCGGCGTATCGATCAAGGTGATGATGGGAATGCGGAAACGCTCCGCCATCCGCATCAGCCGCATCGCCTTGCGATAACCCTCGGGCTTGGGCATGCCGTAGTTGCGGCGCACGCGTTCCTTGGTGTCACGGCCCTTCTGATGACCGATCAGCATCACCGGAGTGCCCTCTAGGCGTGCCAATCCGCCGACGATGGCCAGGTCATCGCTGTACATGCGATCACCGTGCAATTCATGCCAGTCAGTGAAGATCATGGACACGTAATCGAGCGTATAAGGACGCTGAGGATGACGCGCTAACTGTGTGATTTGCCAGGGAGAAAGATTGGCGAAAATGCTGGTCGTGAGCGCCCGGCTCTTCGCCTGCAGGCGTTTGATCTCTTCCGTGATGTTGACGCTCGAATCCTTGCCTAAGAATTTCAGTTCCTCGATTTTCGCCTCGAGCTCCGCGATGGGTTGTTCAAATTCCAGAAAATTCATTGCCATGAAGAGGTTTCCTCGCCACGAACATCATTGCGTGGACCATACACTAAATACCAACCGTCGCGGCCCACCAAGGCGGTAAGCCGGTCCAGCAACTCGCGGGTGGGACGCACCGACCAAGCGTCCGCTAGATTCAGTCTCCCCGAGTAATCCGCACGATTGACCGCCACGCTCACACCACAGGGTCCGCGCAGGTAAGGCTTCAACATCTGTTCGAAGCGGTTCATGCCCTGCGGCCCGTCGAACTCAACCGGCCACTTGAGCCACAGCCGCCGCGCAAAGCGCTCGCGAGCGCGGTCGATGTCCATCAATGACTTTGCCTGTAGCCGCCACGCTTCGATGAAATCATCGAAGCGCAATGTGCCGTCGATGATCAATATCGCATCCTTGACGATGATGTCGCGATGTTGCTGAAAGATCTCCTCGTACAAGCTGACCTCCAGTCGGGCGCTGCGGTCATCCAGGATCAATGTCACCCGGTTCGGCCGCCGGCGGATTTCCAGCACCAATCCGGCGACGGTGGCAGCCTTGCCGGCCGACCAACTGCGCACGCCATCCACGGCGGCAGCAGGTTTAGGGCCGCTGATGACATCCGCCAGCGGCGCGCAACCCAGCAGCTTCAAATCCGGCGTATAGGGCGTGATCGGATGTCCGCTCAGGAATAGTCCGAGCGTTTCCCGCTCGCCCGCCAGACGCTGCGCGTCGCTCCAGTCCGGAACGACACTGTCCTGCGCCGCGCTCAAGCCGAACAAATCCACCTGCCCGACGCTCATTGCCCGCGAATTCTGTTCGCCCAACTGCATCGCGCGATCGAGTTCGGCGGTCAGCGTGGCGCGATTCGGTCCGATCCGATCCAAGCTCCCCGAGCGGATCAGGGCGTCGAGCACGCGCCGGTTCACCCGCTGCAGATCGATGCGCCGGCACAGGCCGGGCAGCGTCTCGAAGGGACCACCCCGCGTGCGCTCCTCGATGATCGCGTCCACCGCCGAGGCGCCGACGCCCTTGATGGCGCCCATGCCGTAGCGGATGCTGGCAGCTCCCGAGACGCGAAACGCGTACACCGACTGATTCACGTCCGGCGGCTGCACGCTGATCCCGATGCTCTCGCACTCATCGATCAGCCCCACCACCTTATCGGTCTTGTCCATGTCGGAGGACAGCACCGCCGCCATGAACGCGGCCGCATGGTGTGCCTTGAGCCACGCCGTTTGATAGGACAATAACGCGTACGCCGCCGAGTGCGATTTATTGAAGCCGTAGCCCGCGAATTTCTCCATCAAATCGAAAATATGCGTCGCCTGCGCCTCGCGCACTCCGCGCGCCACCGCACCGCTGACGAAAACCGAGCGCTGCTTGGCCATCTCCTCGGCTTTCTTCTTGCCCATGGCGCGGCGCAGAAGATCCGCGCCGCCCAAGGTATAACCGGCCAGGATCTGCGCAATCTGCATGACCTGTTCCTGGTACAGGATCACGCCATAGGTCGCCGCGAGCGCGGGCTTAAGATCGGGATGCAGATAGTCAATGGTCGCGCCGCTGGTGTCATGTTTGCGCGCGATGAAATCATCGACCATGCCGGACTGCAGCGGCCCGGGCCGGAACAAGGCGACCAACGCCACGATGTCGCCGAAGCGGTCGGGCTGCAGGCGGCGGATCAGATCCTTCATGCCACGCGATTCGAGCTGGAACACCGCCGTGGTCTTGCAGCTCTTCAGCAGTTGATACGTCGCGGCGTCATCCATGGGCAGGTCGCTCATGACCAGCGGCGTCCCGCCCGTTAGGGCCAGCTGCGCATTGATGTCGCGTACCGCCCAATCGATGATGGTCAGCGTGCGCAGCCCCAGGAAATCGAACTTCACCAGCCCCGCGGCCTCGACATCGTCCTTGTCGAACTGCGTCACCGGCGTGGTGCTGCCCTCTTCGCAGTACAGCGGCGTGAAATCGGTCAACACCGACGGTGCGATCACCACGCCGCCCGCGTGCGTGCCGGCATTGCGCGCAAGTCCCTCCAGTGTGCGCGCCAGATCGATGAGCTCGCGCACCTCCGTATCGCCGTCGTACAGGCGCCGCAATTCCTCCTCTTGTTCGAGCGCCTTATCGAGCGTGATGCCGATCTCGAAAGGAATCAGCTTCGCGATTTTGTCGACGTAGCCATAGTTATGTCCGAGCACCCGGCCCACGTCGCGCACCACAGCCTTGGCCGCCAAGGTGCCGTAGGTGATGATTTGCGATACGCGCTCGCGGCCGTACTTGTTGGCCACGTACTCGATGACGCGGTCACGGCCCTCCATGCAGAAATCAACGTCGAAATCCGGCATCGACACGCGCTCCGGATTCAAGAATCTCTCGAACAGCAGATCATGTTCGATCGGATCCAAATCCGTGATGCCCAAGGCATAGGCGACCAGGGACCCTGCGCCCGAACCGCGCCCCGGTCCCACCGGCACGCCGTTGCTGCGCGCCCATCGGATGAAATCCGCCACGATCAAGAAATAGCCGGCGAATCCCATGCTGCAAATCACGGCGAGTTCCAAATCCAGGCGCGCGTCATAGCCCGGCGGCCGTGTCTCGCCGCCGTCAGCCGCCGGCCGGATGCGCGCGTCGAGACCGCGCTGCGACTCGCCGCGCAAGAAACCCTCGGTGTCACTGCCCGCCGGCACCGGATAGGCGGGAAGCATGGACGCGCCCAAGCGAATTTCGAGCGAACAACGCTTGGCCACTTCCAGCGTGTTGTCGAGCAATTCAGGCGCATCCGCGAACAGCTCGGCCATCTCGGCCGGCGACTTCAAGTACTGCTCTTCGGAGTAACGGCGCACGCGGCTCGGATCGGCGAGCTGTGCGCCGTCATGGATGCAGACGCGCGCTTCGTGGGCCTCGAACTCCGCCCGCGTCAGAAAGCGCACATCGTTGGTTGCGAGCGCCGCAACGCCTCGCTCCCGGCTCAAATCCATGACGGCATCGGCGTAGGTCTCCTCGCCCGCGCGGCCGGTGCGCTGCACCTCCAGATAGAACCGATCGCCGCACAATTCCTGCCAGCGAAGCAGACACCGCGCCGCCTCGTCGTCGCGGCCGCGGGCGATGGCCTGCCCGATGTCGCCCGCCGGCCCGCCGGATAGAACGATCAGTCCCTGCAGCACTTCGCTGTGCAACCAGCTGCGATCCAGCATCGGCGCACCACGTTGCTGACCTTCGAGAAACGAACGCGTCACCAACTGCGTGAGATGCCGGTAGCCGATGAGATTCTGACAGAGAAATACAGCGCGCGAAGGCAACGCCCGCTCACCCGCTTCGCGAATCCACGCATCGACGCCGATCACCGGCTTGACGCCGGCGGCGTGCGCCTCTTTGTAGAACTTCACCATCGCGAACAGATTGCTCTGGTCGGTCAGTGCCACCGCCGGCATTCCCATCGCCGACACGGCAGCCATCAATTCCGGCACGCGCACGATCCCATCCAGCAGCGAATATTCGGTGTGCAATCGCAGATGGACGAATTGAGTCAAAGGAGAAGTCCCATCGCGAGGCGCACCGGCGCAAAAGATCGCCGATGCAAGGGACTCGGCCCATGCAATGCCAGCAGCCGCTGATGCGCCGGGGTGCCATAGCCTTTGTGAGTTGCGAAAGAATATGAGGGATATATCGTATCCATATGATTCATATAAGCATCTCTGGCCGTTTTCGCCAGGATGGAGGCCGCGCTGATAGCCGGCTCCGTGGCATCGCCGCCGATGATGGCACGCGCCGTCAGCACGCCCCCCAAGCCACCCAGATGCGGCAGCCGGTTGCCGTCCACCAACACATGATCGGGCAGCAAGCTCATCGCCAACAGCGCGCGGCGCATGGCCAGAAAAGTCGCCTGCAGTATATTCAACGCATCGATCTCCGCCGCGTCCGCCCAACCGACCCCGAAACACAGTGCATCACGACGAATGATCACGTTCAGACGGGAACGCTCAGCCGGACTCAGACACTTCGAATCCGCGACGCCGTCGATGGGCTTGCCGGGACACAGGATCACCGCCGCTGCGACCACGGGCCCCGCCAGTGGCCCTCGTCCGGCCTCATCGATACCGGCCACTCGCGACAGCATCACGGCCGCACCGCCGCCTGGCGCCGCGAATTCACCACCTGCAGAATCGCCTGCGCCGCGCGGGTCCCCGCGTCGCGCCGCAAATCGGCGTGAATTCGCGAGAATTCCACTTCCAAAGCGCCGCGACGTTCGGCATCGTCAAGCCACATCAAGAGCTCCGCTCCGATCGCCTCGGGGACAATTTGCTCCTGAAAATACTCGCCGACGACGCGCCGATCCGCAAGTAAATTTGGCTGCGCGAAAAACTTGGATTTGACCAGATTCAAACGCCGCAAGATCCAGGCCGTCATCGCCCCCAGCCGGTAGACGACCACCATGGGGCGTTTGCACAGCGCAGCCTCCAGGCTGGCGGTTCCCGAGGCCACCAGGACCACATCCGCGGCGATCAGCGCTGTTTGCGCCTGACCCTCGATGAGCTGCACCTGAAGGGGCGCCGCCGGGCGCTCGCCGCCCGGCGCCTGGTGGCCACCATCGGCCGCCTGGCGCTCGCCGCCGGCCCACTGCCGTTCGAGCGTCACCGCC
>DATCDX010000053.1:0-3842 GCA_036510475.1 Steroidobacteraceae bacterium | reverse complement strand
CCGATCCAGCCTCCCCGCACTAAAAAGCTGATTGTCCATAAATAATCCAGGCTAGGCCCTCAAATCCTTGTTCTCCGGATCATACGGCGAATCGATGAGCACCGTGGCGCGCTTGCGCTCGCCCAAGATTTCGATCTCTATGTCGCCGCCGACGGCCGCGAATTCGGGTTTGACGTAACCTAACCCTAGGCTCTTGCGTAGGGTGTGTCCGTAGTAGCCCGCGGTGGCGCGGCCGATGATGTTGCCCTTACCATCGAACAGCGGCTCATTGCCCAGCGCATCGGCATCCGTGACGCCATGCACCTCGAAGGTGATGAAGCGATGCGGCACACCCACTTTAAGCTGCTTCTCCAGAGCCTCCTTGCCGATGAAAGGCCCTTTGTTCACGCGCACGAAGCGGCCCAGCCCCGCCTCATAGGGCGTGTAGTCGGTGGTCAGATCACTGCCCCACATGCGATAGGATTTCTCCAGGCGCAGGGACTCCATGGCGCGCATGCCGGCCATTCCGATGTTGAATTCCGCGCCGGCGGCCAGCAGCGAATCGAACAAGTGATGCGCGTACTCGATCGGGAAGTGCAGCTCCCAGCCGAGCGCGCCGACGAAGTTCACGCGTAATAGATACACGTCCGTGGCGAGGCCGACTTCGGTCACCTGTCCCGTCAGCCAGGGAAACGAGGCATTGTCGAGCGGCGCATCCACGAGCTTCGCCAGCACGTCCCGCGAGCGCGGGCCGCCGACCACGAAGCAGCCGCGGCTCATGGTGATATTTCTCAACGTGACACTGCCATCCGTCGGCAACGCGCGCTGCAGATAGTCGCTGTCGTAGCGCTCCGCCGCGCCGGCGCTCACCACGTAGAAATGGTGCTCGCCGATTTTGGTGATCGTGAATTCGGAGCGGATGCCGCCGCGGGGGGTAAGGGCATGAGACAGCGCGATCCGGCCGATCTTGGTAGGCACTTTGTTGGCGACCAAGCCGTCGAGCCAGGCTTCCGCGCCGGGTCCCGTGACCTCGTGCTTGGTGAATGGCGTAAGGTCGATGATGCCCACATCGCGGCGCAGATGCATCGCTTCATTGCCCACATGCTCGAAGTAATTCGATCGGCGGAAGCTCCACTGATCCTTAGGCGAGACGCCCGGCGGCGCGAACCAGTTGGCGCGTTCCCAGCCGTAGCGTTGCCCGAACACCGCACCCATGCGTGCCAGCTTGTCGTATATCGGACTGGTCTTCGCCGGGCGCGCATCGGCGCGCTCCTCATCCGGATAGTGAATGACGAATACATTGCGATACGTTTCCTCGTTCTTCTTCACGACGTAGCGCTTGCTGGTGTACGGACCAAAACGCCGCGGGTCCGTCGCCATCATGTCGATGCCGGGCTCACCCTCGACTATCCACTCGGCCAGCTGCCATCCGGAACCGCCGGCGGCCGTGATGCCGAAACTATGACCCTCGTTGAGCCATAGATTTCGCGTGCCCCAGGCCGGACCTATCAGCGGGCTGCCGTCAGGCGTGTAGGCGATGGGGCCGTTGACGATGTCCTTGATGCCGCACGTCGCGAGCGAGGGCACACGCCGCTGCGCCGCCTCCACGTAGGGCAGCATGCGCTCAAGGTCGCCTTCGAACAGGCTCTTGCCGAACCAGTCGGGCACACCATCGGCGAAGCGCGCCGGCGCGCCGATCTCGTAGGGACCCAAGATCCAGCCCATGCGCTCTTCGCGTAAATAATAGGACTGGTCCGATTCGCGCAGCACCGCGAGTTCGCGGCCGCCGCCCTGACGATAGGCTTTAAGTTCCGGCGACTCGTCATACACGATGTACTGATGCTCGACCGGAATGGAGGGCACGTTGAGGCCGAACATACGCCCCGTCTGCCGTGCGTAATTGCCGGTGGCGCAGACCACGTGCTCGGCGACGATGTCGCCTTTGGTGGTGGTGAGATGCCACTCGCCGGAAGGCGCGCGTTTGACCGCCGTGACCTCGCACTGTTCTTGAATTTCCGCACCGCGGCTGCGCGCGCCCTTGCGCAGTGCCATGGTGAGGTCCGCCGGCGCGATATGTCCGTCGTCGGGGTGATACAGAGCGCCGACGATTTTTGTTGTACCGGCACCGTCCAAATCGATCAATGGCCACAGGTCGCGCACCTGTTCAGGGCCAATCACCTGGAAGGGCACACCGATGGTGTTGGCCGTACCACAGTATTTCTGGTACTCATCCATGCGATCGCGGCAGGTCGCCAGGCGCAAATTGCCGGTGACGTGAAAGCTCACGTCTTGCCCGGTTTCCGCGGGCAAGCGCTTGTAAAGATCCACGGAGTACTTGTGCAGCTGGCCGACCGTGTAGCTCATGTTGAACAGCGGCAGCAAACCGGCGGCATGCCAGGTCGAACCTGCGGTGAGCTCTGCCCGTTCGAGCAGCACAACGTCAGTCCAGCCTTTCAGGGCCAAGTGGTAGAGGGTGCTGACGCCCACCACACCACCGCCGATCACCACCACCCGGGCATGAGTTTTCATCTACTGCTGTCTCCCCATAGAAGTGCCCGGCAGTGTAGCTACCGGGCTGTCAAACGACACGCCAATTGCGACAGCCACTTATCGAAACGCGCCACGAAGTCTAAAAACGACAGCGGCATGTCGGAAACAGACAAGAGCTAACTTCGATGCCATAATGGCGATGTCCCGATATTCATGTCCCGATACTCATGCTGGTCCCTCGGAGGCAACGTGGAATCTTCTGCCGTGCTGCGCAAGTGCAAGTACGCATTTCTGACTCTGCCGAACTATTCTTTGATCGCCGTGGCCAATGCGCTCGAACCGCTGCGAATGGCCAATCGCCTGGTCGGCAGGGAGGTCTACGAATGGTCCGTCATCAGCATGGATGGACGCCCTTCGGAGGCGAGCAGCGGACTCAATCTGTCGCCGACCGGCGCTCTGGACAAACTGGGATCGGTCGATATTTTGTTCGTCTGCGGCGGCATCAATGTTCGTGAAGCGGTCTCGCCCGCGCTGTTGACCGCGCTGCGGCGGCTGGCGGATCGCCGCGTGCCCTTGGGCGCTCTGTGCACCGGGGGCTATGCGCTGGCGCGCGCCGGCCTGCTCGATCACTTCGGCGCGACCATTCACTGGGAGAATTTATCGGCGCTGCGCGAAGAGTTCCCCAGGGTTCATCTCAACGATCAGCTATTCACCATCGACCGCGACCGCTTTACCTGCTCCGGCGGCACGGCACCCCTGGATCTCATGTTGAACCTGATTCAAGCGAAGCTGGGGCGCCGGATATCGGAACTGGTCTCAGAGCAATTCATCGTCGATCGAGTCCGCAAGGACACGGATCGCCAATACATTCCGCTGCGGGCGCAGATCGGCGTGTCGCACCGCGGGTTGATCCGGGTCGCGCAGCTCATGGAGGAGAACATCGAGAAACCGTTGTCGCTCGAAGCCATCGCCAAATCGACTGGTCTGTCGCGCCGCCAAATCGAGCGCCTGTTCAAGCGGGATTTGAACTGCGTGCCGAAGCATTACTACCTGGAGATGCGCCTACGCCGGGCGCGCGAGCTGTTGTTGCAGACCGCCATGCCGATCATGGATATCACCACGGCTTGCGGCTTTCAGTCACCGCCGCATTTCTCGAAGTGCTATCGCATTCAATTCGGCTATCCGCCGAGCGCCGAACGCAAGATCGGCGGGCAGCACGGGCGGGTCGGCGAGCCGAGCGAGGCGGTGATCGCGGCTATTTGAATACCACGGTTTTTTGTTCGTCCAAGAACACGCGGTGTTCGAGCAGCAATCGCACCGCCGTCGACAGCGCGCGCCGCTCCGAGTCGCGGCCGGCGGCGGCCAGCATTTCC
>DATCDX010000052.1:0-3087 GCA_036510475.1 Steroidobacteraceae bacterium | reverse complement strand
AAACGCCGGCTGCCGCTGGAGGTTCAATTGACGCGCCTCGCCGCGCGGCAACTGACGACGTTCGGGCTGCGGCTACTGAACCATATTGAAGAAGAAATGGTAGATGCCCAGCGCCAGTATGACCTGCCAAACGCCCAGCGGCATAATTATCGCTTTCACGTGGCGCTGTATCGTTTCGCCCACCGTCCGGACCTGCTGGCCGAGGTGCAGACGCTGTGGGCCGGATTCCCCTTCGATCTGATGACGACAATGCCGAGCCGGCTGCCCGCCGTGGCGCGGGAACATGAAATGGTGCTGGCGGCGCTGCATGCGGAAGATCCGCGGTCGGCGGCGCGCGCGATGCACTACCACATCCTGAACGGGTGGCAGGAATTCCAGCGTCATTACCCGCTGCAACTCGAACGGCAACCGCGCCTCGCGCGTGGTTATTGAGTTGCACACCACGCAGGCAGGCGATAGGCTTTTGCAATGACTTTCCCGTAAAAGGCTCGGACATGGCTGTTTCAACCAAGCGTGGTCTTGCAAGCGATACCGCCCCCTCAAAACCAGCCGAGCCCCGGCCGCTCGGGCAGGCCTGGACCATGTCTCCGATCCAGACCAAGGAGCATCAGGTCGCCGAATTGTTGCGTGAAAAGATCATCGCCGGCGGCGTGGTGCGCGGGCAGAAGCTCAAGCAGGCCGAACTGGCGAAGATGCTGAACGTTTCGATTACGCCGGTGCGCGAGGCGCTGCGTTTGCTGGAGGCCGAGGGGTACGTCCACGTTTCCTCCCATCGCGGTGCCATCGTCGCGCCGTTCCAGATCGACCAGGTCGATGAACTGTATGATCTGCGCATGACGCTGGAAAGCAAGCTGACCGCCGCCGCGACGCGGAACATGTCGCCAGGTGATTTGAACGGGCTGATCGTATTGAACGAAAATATTCGTTCCGCGCTTGCCAGCAACTCGCGTGAGGATATCCGCGGGAACAATTTCCGGTTTCACTTTCGTCTATACGAGTATGCGGACCTGGCGCACACGTTGGAATTCGTGCGTGTGCTGTGGGCGAAATACCCGTTCGACCTGCTGGGATCGATCCCGGGCCGCCCGCCGCGCGTGCTGGACGAACATGCCGAACTGCTGACGGCGTTGAGGGAACAGGATTCCCGCAAGGCTGCGAAGGCGATGCAGGCGCATATCACTGCGGGGTATCGCGACTTCAAGGCGACTTTCGCGCTGGAGCCGCGGCGCTGACATGTCTGGTTTACAGCTAAAGCAAGGATACCACGATGCCCGACGGAACCCGCAAGGATCGTGTCCAATTGACGGTCGCGGAGGCGCGCGCACTGGGCGAGGCGGCCATGCTCGGCGCCGGATACGATGATGACGATGCGCGCATCCTGGCGGATCACGTGCTGGACGCGGCACTGTGCGGCTACGAGTATTCCGGCCTGCCGAAACTGCTGAACGTCGTGGATGCGAAGGAGTTCAAGCGGCCTCGGCGCCCTGTTTCGGTGCTGCGGGAAACAGCGGCGACCGCCATGCTCGATGGCGGCAACAATAGCGGCATGATCGCGGCGTATCGCGCCACCGAGGTGACGATCGAGCGGGCGAAAGCGACCGGCTTTGCCATCGTTTGTCTCGCCAACACGTGGATGACCGGGCGTAGCGCCTATTATTGCGAAATGATCGCCGGTGCCGGCATGGTCGGCATCCACACGGTGTCGTCGCCGCCGGCGGTGGCGCCGTTTGGCGGGGCAGGGCCGGCCTTGGGCACGAACCCGATCGCTTTCGGCTTCCCCACGGAAGGCGATCCCCTGGTGATCGACATGGGCACCTCGGCGTTCATGGGTACCGACCTAAAGTTTCGGGATCGTCTTGACACACCGATCCCGGAGGGCGTAGCGATCGGGCCGGACGGGCAGCCGACGACCGACGCAGGTGTGGCACTGCGGGGCGCGTTGCTGCCCTTCGGCGGGCCGGAGGGCGGCTACAAAGGCTTCGGCCTCGCCTTGGCCATGGATGCGCTGGGCGCGCTGACCGCCGGGATACGATCCGAGGACCTGGTCAGCGGCTACATGTTCATCGCGTTCAAGCCGGATCTGTTTTTGCCGCTGGAAGAGTACCGGCAGGAGGTCAGCCGGCGGATCGAGGTGATCAAGGCCACGCCGCGTCAGGCAGGTGTGGCGGAAATCCGAATCCCCGGGGAACGCGGCTACAGGGCTCGCGCGCGGCTTATGCGCGACGGTATCGAAATCGACGGGAAGATCCACGACGCCCTGCGCCGGCTGTCGGACGGACGTCTGGACCACGGCGGTTGAAGCCGACCGAGCGCGGGAATCTACCCCGCCATGTATGCTCGCACCGTTTTACGTACCTTTGAGTGAAACACCTTGAGGATAGCGGAATGATCGTTTCACACGCACGGCGCTTCATCTTCTTTCACAATCCAAAGTGTGCCGGCACTGCTATCCACAACGCCCTGCAGCCTTTCCACGACGATGCCACGACGTTCTGGGGACCGCGGGACGTGCCGTATTTCCAGAACCGGCTGGACCACACGCATCTGCGCTTGTGGGAACTGGCCGCGGCGTATCCGGCGTTGTTCCGGGCGGCGACCGAGGACTATCGATCGGTCATATTCGTCCGCAATCCTTATGCGCGTTTTCTTTCAGCCGTGGCAGAGCATTTCAGGAAATTCCGGCGTGAGCTGCTGTTCGAGACCCTGTCGCGCGAGGAACAGGCCGCCATGGTGACGCGGTTCCTGGATCGCGAACTGACCATCGAGCGCATCACAACCGACTGGACCACCATACACTTCTCGCCGCAGATCTGGTTCATCCGACTGGGCGACCGTGTCGTGCCGCGCACGATTCTGCCGCTGGATGCCGAGGGCCGGGTCATGCCGGTGGCCTTCACCGCGCTTGGCCTGCCAGCGGTGGATGTCGGCCGGGTCAACCCGTCGCCTTATGACCTGCGCCACTTGCTGACGGTGCGACGCGTGGTGTCGTTTATCGAAGAGTTCTATGAACAGGACTTCGCTTTTCTGCGCGGCAATCCGATGTTCACCGGGCTGGTGGCGCGACTGGATCGCTGAGCCCTACCCCCG
>DATCDX010000051.1:0-7247 GCA_036510475.1 Steroidobacteraceae bacterium | reverse complement strand
ACCCGTTGGGACGGCCGAATACATGGGGCAACGCAAAATACTGCTCCGTCGAAATGCTGTCCCCCACGGTAGGATGGTCGCGGTCCACAGCGCACACCCAGCGCACCGGGCGCAAACGCACGCTGCGCAGGGCATCGGGATAGGCGCGCACGTCGAATAGCCGCAGACTATCGAGGCATAAGCACAAATCCGCCTCGCCGTATTCGACGCGGCTCAAGGTCGCATGCGACACGAGTTCGATCTTGATGCGGATTCCCGGCGCATCGGTGGAGACCCGCTCCAGAATGGCGGTCAGCAGCCCCGGGACCGCTTCCTCGGAGAGGATCAGCGTGAACTCTCTTTGCGTCGTGGCGGCGGTGAAGGTGGGCTGGGTACCGAGGGTCGCCTGAATCAGCAGCAGTGCTTCGCGGACCGGTTCGACCAGGGACTGGCCGCGCGGCGATAGTTCCATGTCGCGGCCAACCCGCACCAACAGCGGATCGTCGAAATAGTCGCGCAAACGGTGCAGCGCCGCGCTCATCGCGGGCTGCGACACGAAGACCTTTTCGGCAGCCCGGGTGATGTTTTTCTCACGCAGTAGAGTGTCGAGTGCGATCAGCAGATTGAGATCGAAACGGTGGAACTGCATGCACGGCACTGACCGGGAAGGGACTGTGATTTTACCAGATTGCGCCCGGCCGCAAATTCGGTGCTGTACGGCTGCGCCTGCTCGAGCAGCCGTCTGCGCTGACCGGCGCCTTGCAGTTCAAGTCCCGGATATAATGTTATACAATATAGCAAATGGCGCACACACGCGACACGACTAACCCCGATCGCTCGGACCTCGATCAGCAGGCGCGCGCCCAACCGTCCAAACAGAGTGCCCTATGAATTCCAATCCAGTCAGCGTAAGCCTCGACCGTGATATCGCCGTCATCAGCGTCGACAGTCCGCCGGTCAACACCATTTCGGCGGCCGTGCGCCAGGGGATGTTCGCCGCGATCGCCGATGTCCGCGCCCGGGAGGGGATCGCGGCCGTCGTCCTCGTTTGTCGCGGCAGCACGTTCTTTTCGGGCGCCGACATCAGTGAATTCGCAGGGCCGCCCAAGGAGGCGGAGTTTCGGGACCTGTTCCGTCAATTGGAACAACTGCCGGTGCCCGTCGTCGCCGGCATGCACGGCGTCGCCATGGGCGGCGGTCTCGAAATTGCGCTCGCCTGTCACTACCGGGTGGCCGTGGCGAGTGCCCGCTTCGGCCTGCCGGAAGTCACCTTGGGCATCATTCCCGGCGCCGGCGGCACACAGCGCATGCCGCGGCTCATTGGTGTGGAGAAAACCTTGGAGCTGATCCTGGCGGGGCGACCTGTGGATGTCACGACTGCCATGGATCTCGGCTTCATCGATGCAACGATAGAGGGTGATGTGCTCGAGGCCACGGTGGCTTACGCCCGCGCACTGGTAGCGAAAGGCGCCGGCGTACGCCGCACCTCCGAGGGCGTCGTCGATCCCGCCACGGCAACGCCAGAGATCATCGAGCGGTTGACGGCGCAGGCCAGAAAGCAATACCCCAACCGTGAGGCGTGGCAGACCGCCATCAAGGCGGTGAGCGCCGCCGCGCGCCTGCCGTTCGAAGAGGGCCTGCTGTATGAGACCGAACTCGCCAACATCACGAAGGGGACGGTGGAGGCGAAGGCGCTGATCCATGTGTTCTTCGCGGAGCGCAACACGCGCAAGGTGCCGGGTCTGTCAGCGGTCGCCAAGAGCCGCATCGCGAGCGGCGGTGTGGTCGGCGCGGGCACCATGGGCGGCGGTATCGCCATCTGCTTTGCGAATGCGGGCTTGCCGGTTACCGTGCTCGACAGTACTCAGGCGGCGTTGGACCGTGGTTTTGCAGGTATAGGCAAAACCTACGATTCGATGGTGAAGCGTGGGCGCCTGACGGCGGAGGAAAAGGAGCGGCGGCTGGCGCTAATTCGCGGCACGCTGGATTACGCGGACCTCGCGGGTGCCGATGTCGTGATAGAAGCGGTATTCGAGAACCTCGATCTTAAGCGCAAGATCTTCAAGGCCCTCGATGAGGTGGCAAAGCCCGGTGCGGTGCTCGCCACCAACACCTCAACGCTCGACATTACCGAAATCGCGGCGGCTACCCGTCGTCCCGAGGATGTCATCGGGCTGCACTTCTTCGCGCCGGCCAATGTCATGCCGCTGCTCGAGATCGTGCGCGCCGACGCCACCGCTCCGGCAATCATCGGCAGCGCCCTGGATCTCGCGAAAACCTTGCGCAAGACGCCGGTGCTGGCGCGCGTCGGCTACGGCTTCATCGGCAATCGCATGATGGAGGGCTACGCGCGCGAGGCGCAACGTATGGTCCTCGAGGGGGCGACGCCGGCCCAGATTGACGGCGCGCTCGAGGCCTGGGGAATGGCGATGGGTATCCTCGCGGTATTCGACATGGCGGGAATTGATGTCGGCGTCAATGTGCATCGAGCCAACGCCGACCGCTATCCGCCGGATCCGTCCTATTATCAGGCGGATATCGCGCTCCATGCCGTAGGTCGATTGGGTCAGAAGAGCGGCAAGGGGTATTACAAGTACCTGCCGGGCGATCGGACGCGGCATGGAGATCCGGAAGCAATCGATATTCTCAAGAGCACGGCAAGCCGGCTCGACATTCCACAAAGGACGCACAGCGCGGATGAGATCGTGGAACGCTGCGTATATCCGCTGATCAACGAAGGCATCCGAATTCTGGAGGAGGGTATCGCACTGCGCGCCGCCGATGTGGATGTGGTGTGGTGCGCGGGGTATGGATTCCCGCGTTATCGCGGAGGCCCGATGTTCTATGCCGATACCATCGGGCTCAAGACCGTGCACGACGGCATGCTCAAGTACCGCGATATGTTCGGTCCCATGCATTGGCAGCCGTCGCCGCTGCTCGCGCGTCTGGCGAACGAAGGGCGTAGCCTTGGCGATTGGGATGCCGCCCGCCAAGGGCTGTAGGGGAGACCGGTGATGAACGTGAAGGATCTGATTGCGATCGATGTGCACACGCATGCCGAGGTGTCCTGCCGGCAACCGGTGGACGAAGTTTGGAAGGAATACGAGGACGCGGCCTCGAAATATTTCAAGGCGGGCAAGCGCCCGACGATCGCGGAGACGGTTGCCCGCTACCGTGAGCTCAAAATCGGACTCGTGATGTTCACCGTCGACTCGGAACATGAGCTGGGCTCGAAGCGTATTCCCAACGAGGAAATCCGCGACGCTGCGCGCGAGAACAGCGACATCATGCTGGCGTTTGCCAGCATCGATCCGCACAAGGGCAAGATGGGAGTGCGCGAAGCCCGCCGCCTCATCGCAGAAGGCGGCATCAGCGGCTTCAAGTTTCACCCCACCGTGCAGGGATTCTTTCCGAATGACCGCATGGCGTACGGACTCTACGAAGTCATCGCGGAATACAAGCTGCCGGCAATCTTCCACAGCGGCCACTCGGGGATCGGCACCGGCATGCCCGGGGGTGGAGGCATGCGCCTCAAATACTCGAACCCCATTCACGTCGATGACGTGGCGGCGGACTTCCCGGACATGAAGGTCATCATTGCGCATCCGTCGTGGCCGTGGCAGGACGAGGCATTATCGGTGTGCTTGCACAAACCCAATGTGTACATCGATCTATCAGGTTGGTCGCCGAAATACTTTCCGCCGCAACTCGTGCAGTACGCGAATACTCAACTGAAACGCAAGATGCTGTTTGGCTCAGATTATCCGTTGATCGCCCCCGACCGATGGATCAAAGACTTCAAGGAAGCAGGCTTCAAGCCCGAGGTGCATGAGTTGATTCTGAAGGAAAATGCGATGGCGGTACTGGGACTGGGGTGAGCCTGTGAAATGTACGCGAGCCACTTGGCGCGCGTGAGGAGAGTGCATGTCGGTAATCGAGCAGGAAGTGCCGGTTCTGGTGGTGGGCGGCAGCCTGGTCGGGCTGACCACCTCGGTGCTACTGGCGTCGCATGGCGTCCGGCACATGCTGATCGAGAGGCACAGGGGCACGGCGATCCACCCGCGGGCGGCCTCGTTTCATCAGCGCACGATGGAGATCTTTCGCAGCGTGGGCTTGCAGCAGGCCGTGGAGATGGCGGCCGAGCGGGAGTTCGTGCAGAACGGGGCCATCATTTCTGTGGATACCTTGGGCGGCAAGGAACTCGCCTGCTTCTACCGTTCGTTCAACGAGGGAGTCGAGGGCTTGAGTCCCACCTCGCGGCTGTTTATCACGCAGGTCGGGCTCGAGCCGGTGCTCCGCGAGCGGGCGCGCACACTCGGGGCTGATCACCACTTTGCGATGGAGATGACGAGCTTCGAGCAGGATGACGCGGGAGTTACCGCCCTGCTGCACGCGCGCGACGCCGCAGCGGAGCGCAGGGTCCGTGCCCAGTACCTGATCGGGGCGGATGGGGCCCACAGCTCCGTGCGTGCGCAGCTCGGCATTGGCATGGCGGGCCGCGGGAGCTTCGCCGACTGCGTGACCATCTACTTCAAGGCTGATCTGCGCGCGTTGATCAACGGCCGCAATCTCAGCGTCGTTTATGTGAACCAGCCGGGGCTGTTGGCCTTCTTCAGATTTGCGATTACCGAGGATGCAGGGTTCCTGGCGGTCTTCGCGACTTTCGACGAGGACGGTGCCCGCGGCCGTGTCGACCAAGATATTTCTCCGGCGCGCTGTGCCGCACACGTGCGCGCGGCGCTGGGGGTGCCGGCCGAATTTCCTGTCGCGATCGACAACGTGCAGCCATGGAGCGCGACCGCCGCGACGGCGACGACGTTTCGCACGGGGCGCGTATTCCTCGCCGGCGATGCGGCGCATCTCATGCCCCCCACCGGAGGTTTTGGCGGCAACACCGGCGTCGCCGACGCGCACAATCTGGCATGGAAACTGGCAATGGTGCTCGATGGAACCGCCGGGCCTCAGTTGCTAGACAGCTACGAGATCGAGCGTCAACCGCAGTGCCAACTGATAGTCGAACAGGCCTATGCGCGCTACGTCAAGCGCGTTGATCCGTCTCTGCCGGCAACGGACCTCGCGCCCCTGCTCGACGATGCGGCGATCGAGCTGGGGACCGTCTATCGTTCCGATGCCATACTGGACGAGGAGAAGAGGCAGCGCAGCGCCACTCTGCTACTAGAGGACCCGCACAAGCCAAGCGGCCGTGCGGGAACGCGCGTACCGCACATTATGCTACAGCGAAACAGCGTCCCCGTTTCCACTCTCGATCTTGCCGAAAACAGTTTCGCGTTGCTCGCCGGAGCCGGCGCCCAAAATTGGGTGGAAGCGGCCAATGCCTTGGCGGCCGCGCGGGGAATTCCTCTGAAGGCTTATCGTATCGCACGGGACGGCGACCTGACGGACGCCGACGGCTGCTTCGATAGGACCATGGGAATCGGCGCAGAGGGCGCGCTGCTGCTGCGACCCGACGGCGTTATCGGCTGGCGCACGCACGGCCCGCACGCGGATCCGCGCGCACGGCTCGGTGAGGTAATGCGACAGCTGACACTTCGGTGATCGTTTGCGCGGCATGGCGGCTTAACAACTGCCCTTGATGCGCGCTGCAGAGCGATTTCACGCGCCGGTGGGCCGGACGTAGGGCGGTCGAATCATTAGTTTTTCTAAACCACATCGCTGCGTAAATGGACGACGCGCCATCGCGGCGCAAGCTACATTGGATGGCAATTGAGCTCAGCTTCGGTTGAGCCCGAACAAAACTATGAGCGTTACGCACCATGTCGCAAATCACTGAACGAGCGCACCCGCCGGCGGCGGACGGACGGGTCGCGATCGTCACCGGAGCGGGACGGGGAATCGGACGAGCTGTCGCATCCACCTTGGCGGCACAGGGCTATCGAGTCATGGCAGTCTCGCGAACCCTCGCTGAGCTGCGCACACTCGCCGAGGAAACGGCTGTTGATTACCTGGTCGAAAGCGTTGCCACGAGTGAAGGGTGCGAGCGCATCATCGCGCAGACGCGCAGCCGCCTGGGCCCGATCGATGTCCTCGTCAATAACGCCGGAGTGCTTTCGTCCGCCGAGCGCTCTGTGTGGGAAGAAGACCCCCTCGTCTGGCACGAAATCTTCGCGACCAATCTGCATGGCCCCTTCGAACTCATCCGGCGAGCATCCCAGGACATGATCGCTCGCCGCTCCGGGCGCATCGTGATCGTAAGCTCCAATGCGGGCGAATTCGGGGTTGCTGCCCAGCCTGCCTACTGCGCCTCGCGCAGCGGGCTGCTCGGCCTCATGCGTGCGGTCGCGCAGGATGTCGGACTCTACGGCGTCACCTGCAATGCGGTGCTGCCCGGCTGGACCAAGACGCCGATGGCCGACGACCTGGTCCGTCAAATGGCGGCAGCCAAGGGGGGCAGCTTCGAGGAGACCTGGCGCGAGGCCGTGGCCGCCTACCCGGCGCAGCGGCCGGTGGACCCGCAGGAGATCGCGAATACGATCGCTTTTCTGGCCTCGGATGCGGCCAGCGGAATCAATGGCGAAACGGTAAAGATTGCACTTGGGGGTGTCTGGTGAGCTCTGTCGATTACTGGATTCGTCGTTCGCCCTTTTTCGATGGTGCGCGCCGCGCGGGATGCTCGCGATACTCCTTCGCGAACCACATGTATCAGCCCGCGGGCTTCGCGGGCCTGGATGCCGAGGCGGCGTACTGGCACCTCGTCAACGCCGTCACTCTGTGGGACGTCGGCACGGAACGCCAGGTCGAGATCACAGGTCCCGATGCGCTCGCCTTTGCCAACGCGCTGACGCCTCGCGACCTGACCGCGTCCCGGGTGGGCCGCTGCTGCTACACGTTGGTCACGACGCAGGAAGGCGGCATCGTCAACGATCCGGTGCTGCTGCGCCTCGGCGACAATCACTTCTGGCTATCGACCTCCGACAGCGACCTGCTGCTGTGGGTCAAGGGCGTAGCAGTGCATTCGGGGCTCGACGTCCACGTGGCAGAGCCCGACGTCTCGCCCGTGCAGATTCAAGGGCCTAAGTCACCCGGCGTCATTGATGCGCTGTTCGGCGGAAAGATTGTTCTTGCGCCTTATCAGTTCGTGCAAACCGATCTCGATGGGATCCCGGTAATCGTCTCGCGCACCGGATGGAGCGGCGAGGTGGGATACGAGATTTTCCTGCGCGATCACCGCCATGGCGACACCCTTTGGGATCGGGTGCTGGACGCGGGCAAGCCGTTCCAAATTGCCGTGACCGGCCCCTCTGATGCCA
>DATCDX010000050.1:0-2083 GCA_036510475.1 Steroidobacteraceae bacterium | reverse complement strand
GGCAGGGTGTATTGCAGGATCGTGCCATGACTCGTGGCGATCAGCAGGCTCCCATCCGCCGGCCATATGTCCATGCCGGACGGCAGCGGGCTGGTTCGACTCGAGGTTTCCGGGAACTGGGATTCATGTAAGGCAATTGTCGGCGGCGTAATTGCACGGCTGCGGTTCGCGAGAAACGTCTGGATGCTCGTCGCTGAATAATCAAAAACCGTCACGCGCTCTCGCGAATCGCGCGGATCGAAATCGTTGTCGGCCACCAGCGCAAGCAGATCACCCGCGTGTATCCCGTTACCCGCGAGAGCAGCTTGTACATTCGCAGGCAGGGTATTGGGAACGACGACGGTCTCGACCAGCGAGTCCACTTCCCAGCCGGCGAAGTGGCAATCGAGCAAGATCGGCGCCGCGTAGCCCCCGGGTGCCGTCGCTGATGATGGCAGTAGCCAAATTTGTGGCGCCGGAGAATTCGTCACGACGTACAAATTGCCGGCGGCGTCCACCGACAGTCCATCGGGCCGGCGCGGACCGGGAACATTCGAAGCGGCGCTCCATACCACGGTCGAGGCGACCGGCGGCGTGCCGCTGGGGCCGGCGTAGCGAGCGATCGTACCGCCCGCGGTATCCGCGACCAGCAAATCGGAAACACCGGTCGTAGTGTTCGGCACGAAGACGGCGGAGCGAAAGCTCTGGAACGATCCTCCGTCGGAGTTCAGCAACGTGGTGCCGCCCGAGATGAACAACACGTCAGAGACGGCGTTGGGCGCAGAGGAGTTCGCGACGGTGACGCGCAGAGTTTGCGCGGGCAGAGTCGCCGCGGCGAATAGCGCCGCTAGTGTCAGTGCGAATCGCACCAACCCCTTGTTCATTCCCGATGCGCAAACGTCCATGGAGTGCTCCGTCTATTTTTATAGTCACGAACTCGGCCAAAAACGGTAGCACACCTGCCGAGGCGATACCATCCAGACGACGCTGGATGGACGAAATTTTGGTGTTATGTAATCAGCGGGCCGCCACGGGCGGTGCCGCGCGATGGGCGTGGCGTTCTTGCTCGTGCAGTGTCTGCAAATAGCTTTGCGTGAGCGAGAGGAAAGACGCCGGCACGAATTTGTCCTTGCTCAAGATGCCGTAGCTGCGCACGAGCATTTTTTCAGCCTCGGGGTAGTTGCCAAGGCCCGTCAGCGCGGCACCCTCGGCGCTCTCGGCGATCGCTGTCTTCCAGTGCGTGGCCGATAGCGCCGAGGTGTAGATCGCGGCGGCGGAGCGGGCTGAAACCAGCGCCTCGGGGTAACGGTGCACCGCCACCTGAAGTATCGCCAGGTTCTCCAGGCTCGACGCCACGTCCGGATGCGTATTGCCGAACAGCCGCCGGCGCATCGCGAGACCTTCTTGGAGATACCGTTCCGCCTCGGCGTACTGACCCTCGATCGTCAACCAGAATCCAATGCGGTTGGTGACGGCGGCGACGACCGGATGATCATGGGGAAAATTGTCACGGTAGATGCTGAGCGCCTCGCGCTCGGTCGCCAACGCCTCCTTGATGTCATTCCGACCGCCCAGCACGAATGCGATATTATTGAGGGTGTTGGCAACGTCGGGGTGCATATTGCCGAGCAATTCACGCTGCATCGCCAGGGCCTGACGGTAGCTCGATTCGGCGCCCGCGAGATCACCCTTGTCGAGCAACGCACTCCCGAGATTGTTGAGGCCCATGGCGACTTCCGCATGTTTGTCGCCGAACAATTTCCTGAACATGGCGATCGATTCGCGGTACATCTTTGCCGACTCATCGTAGTCCCCGTTCTCTTCGAGCAGCAGTCCAAGATCGTTAATGGCGTCGGCGAGATCGGGGTGCGGCTCGCTACCGCGCAACTCGCGTTCCATGCTCACCGCGTTGCGCATCAGCGCGAGCGCTGCCTTGAGGTCACCGCCGCCGTCGAGTGCTTGCGCGAGATCCCGGAGCGTGCGCGCGATGTCGCCGTGGCGCACGCCATAGAGCTGGTGCTGCAGCAGCAACGCTTGCCGATAGCTGCGCTCGGCATCCGGATAGCGACCCTCGCCATATAGCACAGTGCCGAGACCATAGAGA
>DATCDX010000049.1:0-6842 GCA_036510475.1 Steroidobacteraceae bacterium | reverse complement strand
GGCCTATGGGCCGGCAGTGGTGCGCGCTGACGACCCGTTGCGCGAGGCCACGCCGCTTCCGCCCGCCGCGGCCCTGCCGGGCTGGCGCGAATCGGTCGCCGCCTACTATCGCGGCATGGAAAGTATCAGCCAGGCATTGATGCGAGCGATCGCGCGCGGTTTGTCGTTGGAAGAGCGATTCTTCGATCAGGCGTTCGACAAGGGCCTGTCGACATTGCGCTTGCTGCGCTATCCGCTGCGAACCGACGCGGACAGTACCGCCGAGTCGGATCCGAATGTCTGGGTGGTGCACGATGGCGGCCGGTACTACGTGACCGGAGCGCCGCACGTCGACTCAGGATTCCTGACGCTGTTGGCGCAGGATGGCGTCCCGGGCCTGCAAGCTCGCCACCTCAATGGTACCTGGCTCGACGTGCCACATGCCGAGGGTGCGCTCGCGGTTAATTTCGGCCGGGTTCTCGAACGGTGGTGCGGCGGGCGAATCAAGGCGACCGAACATCGCGTCATCGGCGCCGGGCGCGAACGCATGTCCATTCCGTTTTTCTACGAGGCGCGCGCAGATGCCGAAATTGCACCGTTGCCGCTCCCCGGCACGACACCATTCGCGCCTTTTTTGTACGGTGACTATCTGTGGGCAACCACTACACAGTTCGTCGAATTCAACGGAATGGAGTCATTGCGCAAGCCCATGCGGCATTGACGTCTCCGCCCTGCCCTGTTCGGCCTAACTCTTGAACTCTCCTGGTCGCGCCCCCAGTTACGGCTGGATGAATCGCTTCTGGTTGCTACTCCTGCTGCCGACCTACGTCGGCTGGCGGCTGATCTCCGCGCTCTCGGTAGGGCCTCTCAGCGCGTGCGCGGGCGTCGTGCTCTGGGTGGGCTTCTGCGCCCTGATCCTGCTATCGATGCCGATTCGTTCGATGCGCGATCGGAAACGGGCGGATCGTCTGGCGTGGATCAGTTTCGTGGCCATGGGATTTTTCTCCTCGTTGTTCGTGCTGACATTGCTGCGTGATTTGCTGCTGTTGACGACCCATCTGTTGGTGTCCGCACAGCAAGCAGCGGCGTTGACGGCACCGTCGGCGCGATGGATCTTGGCAATCGCGCTGCTGGTCACGCTGGCAGGCCTGGTGATTGCGCGCCGGCGTCCCCGTATCGTCGATATCGAAATTCCGGTGATGGCTCTTCCCGAAGCGCTGCGTGGGTTCTCGATCGCTCAGATCAGCGACATGCATGTCGGGCCGACCATCAAGCGCGGTTTCGTCAAAGCGATAGTCGATCGCGTCAACCGCTTGAGCACGGATCTAATCGCCGTGACCGGAGACCTGGTCGACGGTTCGGTGCAGCAATTATCGACGCACACCGCCCCCTTGGCCGGGCTCACCGCGCGCCACGGCGTGTACTTCGTGACCGGCAATCACGAGTACTATTCCGGCGAGCGCGCCTGGACCGAGGAAATTCGGCGGCTCGGCCTGCGGGTTCTCAAGAACGAGCATGTGGTGCTGAAGCATAACGGCGCGTCGCTCGTGCTCGCCGGAGTGACGGACTTCGGCGCGCATCATTTCGATCCCGCTCAGCAAAGTGACCCGGTGGCGGCATTGCGCGGCGCACCGAGCGATGCCGGTGCTAAAATTCTGCTCGCGCACCAACCGAGCTCCGCAGCGGCCGCCGCCGACGCTGGCTTCGATGTGCAAATTTCAGGACACACGCATGGTGGCCAGTTTTGGCCCTGGAACTTGTTCGTGCGCTTCTTCCAGCCATTCACCGCCGGACTGCATCGATTGAAGAACCTACGGGTGTATGTAAGCCGCGGCACGGGATACTGGGGTCCGCCGAACCGCTTCGGCGTTCCATCGGAGATCACCCGCATTCGATTGGTACCCTCGCCCACCTGAGATGAGCTGTCTTCGCAGGCAAAATACGTCGATGCGATAGGCGGAGTGCGGGGCAGGTTCGTTCAAATTGGAGCCAGGCAGACATGGTCTGCTGGAACCACGGGCAGTATAGTAAAGAGGGATATGCGAATTCCGAGCGGCCCATCAGACGGCAAGCCAGGGCGGGACGGTCAACCAGGGAGATTGTTAGTGCCACGATTTTTATACCTTAACCTGGCAGGCGCGACCGTGGGCGCTCTATTGGTGCTGAGCGGTTGCAGCAGATCCGGCGGTGGTGCCGCCTCGGCACCGCCGCCGCCGCAAGTCAGTGTCGCCCAGGTCTTGGAACGACGCGTCAAGGACTGGGACGAATTCACGGGCCGCATGGAGGCGGTGCAGAGCGTGGAAATCCGGCCGCGCGTATCCGGCTATATCGATAAGGTGGCGTTCACCGAGGGTAGCCAGGTCAAGAACGGCGACCTGTTGTTCGTCATCGATCCTCGCCCCTACAAGGCGGAAAGCGACCGTGCCGCCGCCGACGTCAAGCGCTACAAGACCGCTCTCGACCTTGCGCGTATCGAACTGACTCGGGTCCAGCGACTGAAAGACAGCGGCGCGGTGTCCGAGGAAGAACTCGACGAGCGCAAAAGCACGTTGGCGCAAACCGAAGCTAACGTCGCCGGATCCGAGGCGGCTTTGGAAGTGGCAAACCTCAATCTGAGTTTCACCCGGGTGACGAGCCCCATTGCGGGGCGAGTCAGCCGCGCCGAAGTGACGCGCGGCAATTTAGTGACCGGCGGAACCAATGGCGGGACGCTGCTCACATCCGTGGTGTCGATGGACCCCATGTATTTGTATTTCGATGCGGATGAACAGAGTTACTTGCGCTACATGAAGATGGCGCGATCGGGGGCGCATCCCACGTCGCGCGAAGAAGGCAATCCTGTCCAAGTCGGTTTGGCGAACGAAGACGGCTTTCCACATACCGGCGTCGTCGATTTCGTGGACAACCAGCTGAATCCTCAAACCGGAACCATTCGCGCGCGCGCGGTGCTGCAGAACAAGGATGGGTTGTACACGCCGGGCATGTTTGCCCGTGTGCAGCTGCTGGCCAGCGGCGAATACTCTGCGATTTTGATCGACGATCGGGCGGTCAACACCGATCAAAGCCAAAAGTACGTGTTGCTGCTGGGCCCCCACAACACGGTCGAATACCGCCGCGTGAAGCTGGGTCGTGTCATCGACGGCCTGCGCATCGTGCGTGAAGGGTTGAAGCCGGGAGACGTCATCATCGTGAACGGTGCACAGCGTGTGCATCCCGGAATCACCGTGACGCCGCAAACAGTCGTCATGGGTGCCGATGAGGCTGCGTCGGGCGCAGCAGCGCCCGCGACCGCGGCGCCGGCCACCGCAGCGCAAAACACCGGCGCATCACGCGCGAAGCCGGAATAACGGCCTCAACCGATGAATATTTCGTCTTTCTTCATCGAGCGCCCTATTTTTGCGACGGTGCTCGCGATCATCATCACGGTGGCGGGTCTGCTCGCGATACCGTCGCTGCCCATCAGCGAATATCCGGAGATCGTGCCGCCCACAGTCGTGGTGAGCGGCCAGTATCCCGGTGCTTCGCCGAAGACCATCGCGGAAACGGTCATTACGCCCCTCAAGCACCAAATCAACGGCGTGGAAAACGCGATCTATACCAACTCCGTCGCCACGCCGGACGGCAATTTCTCGATCACCGTGACCTTCAAACTCGGCACCGATCTCGATATCGCCCAGGTGCAGACACAGAACCGCGTCGCGCAGGCATCGACGCGCCTGCCTGAGGTCGTCCGGCAATTGGGGCTGGTCACGCAAAAGAAATCACCCGACCTCACTATGGTGGTCTTCTTGAAATCAGCGGACGGCCGCTACGATTCGCTGTACCTGCGCAATTACGCGGTTATTCAGATCAAAGACGTCTTGGCGCGCCTGCAAGGCATGGGCGATGTCGAGGTGTTCGGCTCCGGCGACTATGCGATGCGCCTCTGGCTCGACCCCGCCAAGATCGCCGCGCGCAACATGGACGTGGATGAAGTGCTCAACGCCGTCCGCGAGCAGAATGTCCAGGTCGCGGCCGGGCAGATCGGTGGCCAACCGGCGCTGCCGGGTACGCAATTCCAGTACATCGTCAACGCGCAGGGGAGACTTCAGACCGAGCAGCAATTCGGCGACATCGTCGTCAAGAACGGGGCGAACGGCGAGACCACCTATTTGCGTGACGTTGCGCGATTGGAGCTGGGTCCGGATAACTACGCGCTGCGCAGCATGTTGGACGGCGGCCCTGCGGTCGCGATTCCCGTGTTTCAGCTGCCCGGCGCCAACGCGCTGAAGTTGTCGGACGCGGTGCGCGCGACCATGAAAGAACTCTCCAAGAACTTTCCGCAGGGTGTGAGCTACGAAATCGACTACGACCCCACCGTGTTCGTTCGCAGCTCCATCGAGGCGGTCGTGCACACGTTGCTCGAAGCGGTGGCGCTGGTCGTATTGGTGGTCGTGGTTTTCCTCCAGAGCTGGCGCGCCAGCATCATTCCGCTGGTCGCCGTGCCCGTGGCGATCATCGGCACGCTCGCGGCCTTGCTGCTCGCGGGATTCTCCATCAATTCTTTGACATTGTTCGGTCTGGTTCTCGCCACCGGGATCGTGGTCGACGATGCCATCGTCGTGGTGGAGAATATCGAACGGAAAATCGAGGACGGCCTCAACCCGCACGCGGCCGCGCATGCGGCGATGGCCGAGGTTACCCGTCCCATCATCTCGATCTGCCTGGTGCTTTGCGCCGTGTTCATCCCCGTGGCCTTCATCTCCGGACTCACGGGCCAGTTCTATCGTCAGTTCGGCATCACGATCGCGGCGAGTACGCTCATCTCGACCTTCAACTCGTTGACTCTGTCGCCGGCGCTTGCCGCGCTGCTGTTGAAACCTAGGAGTGCTGCGCCGGACCTGTTTCAGCGCGGCATCAACAAGGTGTTCGGCGGCTTTTTCGCGATCTTCAACCGTACGTTCGAACGCGGGTCGGAAGGTTATGGCCGCGGCGTGCGGCGCATTACGGCCATCCGTGGGGTCGTGCTCGCCGGTTTCGTCGTGCTCCTGATCGGCACCTGGGGAATTTTCCGGGTCGTGCCCGGCGGCTTCATCCCAGCGCAGGACAAGCAATACCTCATCGGCATCGTGCAATTACCGGACGCGGCATCGCTCGACCGCACCGAAGACGTCGTACGGCGGATGTCCGCGATGGCGAAAGCGACACCGGGCGTCGACCATGTCATCGGGTTCTCCGGTCTGTCGATACAGGGCTTCGTCAACCTAAGCAACGCCGCAGTTTTGTTTTTCCCGCTCAAGCCCTTCGACGAACGCACGACCAAGGAGCTGTCCGCAACCGCCATCGCCGCCACGCTCAATAAGAAGTTCAGCACCATTCAAGATGCGATCATCTTTGCGGTACCGCCGCCCCCGGTGCAGGGATTGGGCAACACCGGCGGCTTCAAACTGTATATCCAAGATCGGGGCGCGCATGGCTACGACGAGCTGGCGCGCGTCACGGCGGAAGTGTTGAACAAGGCCCGGCAGCAACCCGAACTCAATCCCTACGCCACATACTCCACGTTCCAAAACAACGTGCCGCAGCTGTTCGCCGACGTGGATCGAGTCAAGGCAAAGCTGCAAGGAGTGCCTTTGTCGAGCGTGTTCGACACGCTGCAAGCGTACTTGGGATCGGTGTATATCAACGACTTCAACCGTTTCGGCCGAACCTATCGGGTGTATGCCCAGGCGGAAGCCAAGTTTCGCAGCAAACCGGAAGACATCGCGAATTTGAAGACCCGCAATCTCAACGGTGACATGGTGCCGATCGGTGCATTGGCGGACGTGCGGTTCGAAGCGGGCCCCGACCGGGTCTCGCATTACAACGTTTACCTTGCCTCTGACATCAATAGTGCGGGGGCTCCGGGAATTTCGTCCGGCCAGGCATCGGCGGCCATGGAACGGGTGCTGAAGGAGACGCTGCCGAACGGCTTCGGCTACGAATGGACCGATCTGACGTTCCAGCAGAAAAGCGCGGGTAATACCGCGCTGTTGGTTTTCCCAATATGCGTGATGTTGGTGTTCTTGATTTTGTCGGCCCAGTACGAGAGTTGGGCATTGCCGCTGGCGGTCATTCTCATCGTACCCATGTGTCTGCTATCCGCCATGGCGGGCGTATGGCTCAAGGGATCCGACAACAACGTCTTGACGCAAATTGGCTTCATCGTGCTCGTAGGTCTTGCGTGTAAAAACGCGATCCTGATCGTGGAATTCGCGCGTGAACGCGTTGAACATGGTCTGGCACCGCTGGAGGCGGCGGTCGAGGCGTGTCGCCTGCGTCTGCGGCCGATCTTGATGACCTCGTTCGCATTCATCATGGGCGTGGTACCGCTGGTGATCGCTGCGGGCGCGGGCAGCGAAATGCGCCAGGCGATCGGAATCGCGGTGTTTGCCGGCATGCTCGGAGTGACGGTGTTCGGGCTTTTTTTGACGCCGGTGTTCTTCGTGACGATCGAGGGGTTGCTGGAAAAGCGGCGGATGACGCGTCTGAATGTGCCGTCGGGCCTCCCGGAGGAACTGTGACCTTGCGCAAGCTGAGCGGTTTGACCGCCGCCGCGATGCTCGCCGGCTGTGCGGTTGGCCCGAACTACCATAGACCTGTAACCCCGGTGGATCCGCATTTCGTGAATGCCGAGCCGGGCTTCGCTGAGAATGATCCGATCGAGCGTTATTGGACAACTTTTGGCGATCCCTTGCTCGACGGTCTCGTGAAAGATGCGGTGGCTCAAAACAAGGACTTGGCTACCGCTGCCGCGAACTTACGGGCGGCCCGAGCTGCCAGACGTTTGACAGGCTTCGATCAGTTCCCGACCGCCACATTTACCGGCGGCTACTCGAAGAACC